>NZ_BCQU01000114.1:0-21256 GCF_001552235.1 Actinomadura rubrobrunea NBRC 15275
ATTGATCGACCTGACTCGGACACTGGCCGAGTTCGGGGACATCGAACGGGCCCGTCAAGTCGCGACCGCCGCCGAAAAAGCCGCCCGCACCATCCCCAAACCGTACCGGGAGGCGCAGGCGTTGAGCACCTTGGCTCGGACGCTGGCCGAGGCGGGCGAAATCGATCGGGCCGAAGACATCGCCCACTCCATCACCCACCAGCAAGGGCAAGCGACAGCGTTGAACCGTTTGGCCCGAATGCTGATCCAGGCCGGGGAGGTCGAACGGGCCGAAAACATCGCTCGCTCCATCACCCACCCGAAGGCGCAGGCGCAGGCGTTGAGCACCTTGGCTCGGACGCTGGCCCAGGTGGGCGAAATCGATCGGGCCGAAGACATCGCCCACTCCATCACCCACCAACCCGAGCAAGTGTCGGCGTTGAGCAGCCTGGCGCGAGCGCTGGCCGCAGCCGGCGAGATGGAACGGGCCCGCCAGGTCGCCACCGCCGCCGAAAGCATCATCCGCACTATCACCAATTTGCCCGATCAGGTATCGGTGTTGAGCACTGTGACCCGAGTGCTGGCCGCGGCCGGGGAGGTGGAGCGGGCCCGTGAGGTCGCCGCCACCGCCGAAAGAACCGCCCGCACCATCCCGGACCCGCACACACAGGCATTGGTGTTGAGCGGCTTGGCCCGGGTACTGTTCAAATCCGGGGAGGTGGAGCGGGCCCGCCAGGTCGCCACCACCGCCGAAGAAGCCGCCCGCACCCTCCTCAACCCGCACGCGCAGGCGCAGGCCTTGAGCAGCTTGGCCCGAGCGCTGGCCGCAGCCGGCGAGATGGAACGGGCCCGCCAGGTCGCCACCACCGCCGAAGAAACCGCCCGCACCATCCCGAACCCGCACACACAGGCATCGGTGTTGAACGGCTTGGCCTGGGTTCTGATCAAGGTTGGGGAGGCAGATCGGGCCGAAAACATCGCCCACTCCATCACCCACCCGAAGGCGCAGGTATACGCGTTGATCAGCTTGGCCCGGGCACTGGCCGAAGTCGACGAGATGGAACGGGCTCGCGAGGTCGCCACCACCGCTGAAAAAACCGCCCGCACCATCCCCAAACCGCACATGCGAGCAGCGGCGTTGAACGGCTTGGCCAAGTTGCTCGTCGAGTTTGGGGACATAGAACGGGCCCGGCAGGTCGCCACCACCGCCGAAAGAACGGCCCGCGCCATCCCCAACTCACACGAGCAGGCAACGGAGTTGAGCAGCCTGGTTCAGGTGCTGGCCCAGGTCGGGGAGGCAGATCGGGCCGAAGACGTCGCCCGCTCCATCACCCACCCGAACGAGCAGGCACAAGCGTTGAGCAGTCTGGCCCGAGCACTGGCCGACGCCGGCGAGATGGAGCGGGCCGAAAACATCGCCCGCTCCATCACCCACCCGCACGAGCAGGCGATAGCTTTGGGCAGTCTGGCCCGAGCACTGGCCGACGCCGGCGAGATGGAGCGGGCCGAAAACATCGCCCTCTCTATCAGCCACCCGCCCGGGCAGGTATCGGCTTTGAGCAGCTTGGCACGAGTACTGGCCGAGTCGGGGAAAGTGGAGCGGGTCTGCAAGGTTGCCGCTACCGCTGAAAGAACCGCTCGCACCATCCCCAACCCGCACACGCGAGCAGCGGCGTTGAGCGGCTTGATCCGGGTGCTGGCCCAGGTCGGGGAGGTGAAGCGGGCCGAAGACATCGCCCGCTCCATCCAGCACCCGCCCGCGCAGGCACTGGCACTGGCATCGATCATTGAAGAACTGGACCCGAAGAAGTCTCGGCGTCTTCTCGCCGCGGCTTTGATCGATTCTCAGCCCGCGGAGCTGCTCAACGTCATAGCCCGGGTCACCCCAGACGCCGTGATCAACACTGTTCAGTATGTGAACGTTCCGTGAACCCCGAGCTGGACTCCGGGTCGGCCGGCTGAACCAGTTGCCTGCTCACGTTGCTTCGAACTGGTTCGGCTGCGTGTTCGTCGCGTTGGTCAGGGGCCGTTGCCGCCGAAGGTGGTGGTGTCTGCGTCGGCGAGGTTGGCGAACCAGTCGAAGCCTGCCGGGTAGGCCCACAGGTAGGAGCGGAGGTGGGGGTTGGCGCCGCGGTCGGTGAGGAGGTCGGCGATGGCGGCGTCGGTCGCCCATGGCATGCGGAAGCGTGCGTGGTGGGCGAGTTCTTCGATGCTTGTGCCGTTGTCGAGCGCGAGATGCAGCTCCGCGCGGAACGAGTCGGTTGTAGTGGTCGAACCTGGTCCGCGCGCTGAGCAGTTCGTCGTCGGGTGCGATGGACAGGGGCAGGGCTTGGGCGAGCCCTTCCAGCAGCACCTCTTGCGGGGCGTGGACGGACATGAGGCGGACCCGTGGCACGTCGTCGGCGGCGCAGCGTGCGGACCAGCTTGCGCCTTGCAGGCCGTGCCCGAGCACGTCGTGAAGGGCGAACTGGCGGGCGGCGACCTTGGTGAACGCAGCCCTGCGCAGGTTGAGCCGTAGACGTACGCGGTGGCCGGCGCCGTCGAGCCAGTACGACCAGTAGGCGTCGACCTCGGTCGTCTCGATGGTGAGCTCAAAGGGCGCTCGGCTGCCGGTCGCTTGACGTACGGCTTGCTCGTAATCGGTGGCGGTCTTGCGGCCGGCGTCCTGGGGGCGTCGGTGGGGCCCTCGGCAGCCTGAAGATCGCGGGAGGTATGGGCCCCAGTCGATGCCGAATGCGGCCAATGCTCGGCGGGCTTGGTCCCCTCGCTGGGATGTCCCCTCGCTGGGATGTAGTCGGCCAGTGGGAGACGCTCCCCTAGAACGGCGCCGAGGTAGGCGCGGTCGGCGTCCAGCCGGTTGAGGAGATGGACCGCTCCGGCGTCTTCGGCGCGGGCTCGCGGGTCGCCGAGTGCGCGGTAGACCTCTAGGCGGTTGTCGGCCGGTTCGGGTTCTTCGTGGATGGGGTGGCAGTCGAGGTCGATGTCGGCGGGTGA
Organism: Actinomadura rubrobrunea NBRC 15275; assembly: GCF_001552235.1. Taxonomy (NCBI): domain Bacteria; kingdom Bacillati; phylum Actinomycetota; class Actinomycetes; order Streptosporangiales; family Thermomonosporaceae; genus Actinomadura; species Actinomadura viridilutea. The sequence goes on from NZ_BCQU01000114.1 coordinate 2,974, forward strand.
TCCGCGATTGATCTCGCAGGCGTGCCAGGCTCGCAGAGTCGCTTCGATCTCGTCACGAAGGCTCACGGATCACTTCCCGGCGCGGGTTCGGCCAGGCGGGCGGGGCGCTGGTGCCGGTGGTCTGGTGACGCCGCGTACACGATCAAGGCCCAGGTCTGGGAACTGTGTCCCTGACCTGGGCCTTTGCTCAGAGCGGGTGACGGGAATCGAACCCGCGTTATCAGCTTGGGAAGCTGAAGTTCTGCCATTGAACTACACCCGCGTAGCGGCGGTTGCCGCCGACGACATGGTACCGGATACCGCGGGGGTGGTGAGAACGGTATGCGGAGAAGCGCGAGACGCCGTGGACCCGGTAGCGTGCTTGACGTGCTGCTCTCCGATCGTGACATCAGGGCCGAGGTCGAGTCCGGACGGGTGAAGATCGACCCGTACGACCCGAGCATGATCCAGCCGTCCAGCGTGGACGTGCGGCTGGACCGGTACTTCCGGGTGTTCGAGAACCACCGGTATCCGCACATCGATCCGGCCGTGGAGCAGAGCGATCTGACGCGGCTGGTGGAGGTGGACCCGGACGAGCCGTTCGTGCTGCACCCCGGGGAGTTCGTGCTGGCGTCCACGTACGAGGTGTTCGGGCTGCCGGACGACCTGGCGGCCAGGCTCGAGGGCAAGAGCTCCCTCGGACGGCTGGGCCTGCTGACGCACTCGACCGCGGGGTGGATCGACCCGGGGTTCTGCGGCCACGTGACGTTGGAGCTGTCCAACGTGGCGACGTTGCCGATCAAGCTGTGGCCGGGAATGAAGATCGGGCAGATGTGCCTGTTCCGCACGAGCTCGCCGGTCGAGCATCCGTACGGGTCCAAGGAGTACGGTTCGCGCTACCAGGATCAGCGCGGGCCGACGCCGTCGCGGTCTTATCTGAACTTCCACCGCACCAAGGTCTGACCCGCAGCCCGGCGCGCCCCTTTGCGGCTCTGGGGGACGCGGACGCCGTCGGCCGGAGGGTCTTCGGGCGCTCGGAGGGACGCGACGGCGAGCGTGCCCATGGGCAGGTGCTCGCGGCTATGGTCGGCGCGCCGCCGGTGCGGCTCATGCTGATGGCGCTCACCGCGCACGGCCTGGACCCGGTCCTGTTCGAGGCGGCCTCGGCGTTCGGCATCGCCGGGCTGAGCACGGAATCACCGCGGACCTGCGCCGTCCGCAGCGGTCGGCTGCTTCCCCCGGCATTGGCGCCCCGCCTGGTCGGGCCTCGGCGGGGCGCGCACGCTCACCGGATGATGAGCGTCGGGAACAGGGGTCGAGGCGATGCCCCTGACCTGAAGTGACGAGCACGCGGACCTGGCGGCGCCGACCGGGTCCTGCGCTCAGGATCGGGTGGGCGTCCAGGTGAGGAGGCCGCCCTGGGTGCCGGTGAACGTGGGGTCGTTCCAGCCGGGCGGGTACGTGGCGTCGAGGCTGCGGACGCTGCTGGACGTGGTGTACACCCCCTTTTCCGCCGGCGGGGGGACGATGAACGGCCCACAGGTCGCGATCTGATCGGCATTGGCGAGGCGGATTCGGCAGCGACGCAGACTCGCCTCATTTCGCGTCAAATGGGCGGCATGCCGTTCGACCAAGTGGCGATCGTGCTTCATGAGCCACAGCCACACGGTGACCTCTTCCGCGCGTCCCCCGCGTTTGATCGACTTGATCTTGGCGTAGATCGCTATTCCGTGGTCGTCGTGCTTGATGCACGGCATCACCAACACGGATTTCTGCGACGTTCCCGCCCAACTGCTGCGGCACTCGTCCGTCGGCGTGATGACGACGTTCGGAGGTCGGTCGGGGCCGCCGAGCATTGTCGTGACCACCGTGCCCGCCAGCACCGCGAGGACGCCGCCGACGGCGGAGGCGATGATCGCGACGCGGCGTTGGGAGACCCGCGGCTTGATAGGGAGCGGTTCCAGCGTGTCGGCGGTCTCCTCCGGCGAAAGGCGCGGTCGGGGCACCGTGGGCGGCTCCGGCGGCTCCGGCTCGCCCAGGGCTTCGCGGCGGCGACGCGCCCACTCGTCGGGGTCCGCGCCGCACGCCTCGGCGTAGGCGCGCACGAATCGTTCGGTGATGTTGTCGTTGCCGGGATTCAGCATGCGGGAGAGATACGAGGCGCTATAGCCGATCTTGGCGCCGATGTCGGCAAGGGTGGTCTCCTCCCCGCGCAGTTTCCGCAGATCGTCGACGAAGGCGTGCCACGGACTCTCGTCGCGGTCGATCGGCTTCTCCTTGCGCCCCCGAACGGCCATGCACTCTCCTCGTGACTTTGTTTCTTTCATTGTTGCCATTGGTGCGCACGTCAGAAGGGGTTCGCACAAAATCCCCGGCGGCGAGAACGGGATCGGATCCGGCGCGATCCGGAAGATCACGTTCGAGTCGAAAGGGAAGAATGCGATGTCCCGCAACTCCCGTGGCCCCTTGGCCGTCGTCAGGCTGGCGCTCAGCGCGGCACTGGCCTGCGGGGCCGTCCAGGCCCCGGCCGCCCAGGCCGCCCAGACCACGGCGCGCGGCCAGGTGTGCATGTTCACGTACCCCTACAGCCGGGACGCGCTGGCCGGTCACGTGGCCTGGGCGTTCCAGACCGGCCCGAACCGATGGACCTTCGGCTCCTACTCCAAGAGGCCGATGTGGAAGTCGGGCTGGACGACGAGCGCCATGATCAGCAAGTTCCGGCGGATGGGCTACGACGGCTACCGCTGCAAGTGGACGCACCAGCGGCGCGCCTCGGCCGCCACCGCGACATGGCAGCGGTTGCGCCGCACGCCGTACCGGCTGTGGACGAACAACTGCCTGACCGTCAGCGTCGCGGTGTTCCGCAGCTACAGCCGGGAGCTGCGCAGCCTGCCGTCGGCGAGCGGCACGCTTCCGCGCCGGTACTACGACCGGACGCTCCCGAGGTACGGGTTCGGCAAGAACCACCGGCTGCGCTAGACCGCCGACTCCGGCGAACCAAGGCCCGCTCTCGTCCGCGGGCGACGAGCTGACGTGCCGTCACGCGTCCCGGCGTGCGGCCCGCACGCCGGGACGCGCAGCAATCGCGATCACTCCGGTAGGGAAGTCAGGAGACGCATCCATGTCGACCGAACACTTCGATCTCTTCCGGGAGGCGTCCGGGAACGCCGACCGGCCCATCAAGGTCATCCTGTTCGCCGACCTGTCGGGCTCGACGGAGATGAAGGGGAAGCTGGGCGAGGTGGCCTGGCTGCCGACCCTCGGCAAGTTCCTCGACATCACGTCCGACGCGATCACCGGGCACGGCGGGACGGTCGTCAAGTACCTGGGGGACGGCGCGATGGCGGCGTTCGACGGCGAGCACGCCGCCGAGGCGATCTGCACGGGCATCCAGATCCAGGAGATGCTGCGTTCCGCGAAGGCCCAGGGCTGGCTGAACGACTGCGTCGCCACCGTCGGGATCGCGACGGGACGCGTGGTCGAGTTCAAGGCCCCCGGCGGGGGCCTGGACTACGTGGGGTCCGTGGTGGACCTCGCCGCGCGGCTGTGCGGGGCCGCCGGGCCGCAGGCCGTCTGGGTGGACAGCGCGACGGTCGCCTCGGCGAACATGAACAAGGTCTCCTCCGAGCTCGGCCGCGCCCACCAGCGGTCCCCGGAGGACTATCTGTCCGATGAGTGGAAGGTCCAGCTCAAGGGGTTCGCCAAGCCCGTCAAGTACCGGGAGGTCGTCTGGCACGCCAAGCCGTTCGGCCCCACCAACGAGGTGATCGGCGAGATCACGGAGCGCTCCGATCGGCAGGGCGGGCGGCACGCCGACCCGCACGCCGCCCCCGCGCGGGAAGGCGTGGTCAAGAGGTGGGACCCGGACAAGGGGTTCGGGTTCATCGCGACGGTCGACCACGGCGACTACTACGTGAACCGCCGGTACATCGTCGGCGACGAGGACCTCACCGTGGGCCGCTCCGTCAAGTTCGTGCCGAGGCCGCCGCTCAAGGAGGGGGCGTACCCGATCGCCGCCTGCACCGTCCAGGAGGGCCACCGGGTGCGGGCGACGTTCCAGCGGTGGGTGCCGGCGAACGCGGACTTCACGTTCGTGGACGTGTGCGACCACCTGGGCAACCGGCAGAGCCTCTACCTGTCCGTGAAGGAGGACGCCGCGGATCACCGTGCGGGCGAGACGGCGCTCGTGGTGGTCGATCGCAACCGCAAGGGCCTCGCCTGCCGGCCGGCCGACGGCGCCGGGGACGAAGGGGTCGGCATCGATGACCGCGTCGCCTGATCCGCGCCGCGCCGAGGCGGCCCTGGCGGAGGTGCGGATGGAGCTGGCCCGGGCCGACCAGAAGGCGGCGACGCTGCTCGCGCTGTTCTCGGCGATCGCGGCCGGGATCATCGCGATCTTCGCCGCTCGCCGGACCGGCCTGTCGTCCCTCTGGAACGGCGCGGAGTGGATGGCGTGGGCGGGGGTCGTGTGCCTGGCGGGCAGCCTCGTCCACCTGCTGTTCTGCGTCAGGCCGGAGGGCGCCCGCAGCCCGCGGGGGAACGCCTACTTCGCCTTCTACGCGCAGTACGCGGGACGTCTTGACGCGCTGTCGGCGCGGCCGGCGCCGGGAGGCGAGGACAGCTGCGCCCAGTTGGTCGAGCTCTCGGTGCTCACCACGCGCAAGTACCGGCTCATCGCCCGGGCCGTCGATCTCCTCGGGTGCTCGCTCACCCTCATCGCGGGCGCGATGCTGCTCGACGCGCTGCATTGACACGAAGGTGGGCCGCGGGTCGGCCGCGCACTCAGCGGCCGACCCGCGGTCGCCGTTCCGTATACGGCGGCGGGTGACTGCGTGAGCTGCGGGCTCCTGCTGTCATGACGGCGCCCAGGTGTCCAGTGCCCCTAGGCGTGCGCGGCGCTGCGCCGACGGCGCGGGGCGGCGCCGAACCGGCGGCCCGGCAGCCGCGGGCGCCGCGTTACCGGAGCGTTGTGGGGACTCCCCGGGCCGGTTCGGGCGCTCTCCCTGGTCGTCCCCGGGGCGCCCACGGCGCCGCCTGCCCCGTTGAGATCGGCCGGCCCGTCTTCCCGTCGACCTGGAAGAGGACGACGAGGTGTGTGGGGGGTCGCGCCGCCCTCTGCTCCCCTGAACCTCGCTGTCACAGGCGGCTGCGCGTCGCGAGCGAGCGCCGCCGGCTGACGGCGGCCGTCGGCCTCGACGGGCTCGCGGCTTTGTCTGCCCCGCGCACCACCGACATGGCGGGTTCGGGGCCGTGAAGGCGGTTCCGGCGGCGGCGTGCGCGCCGCTCCGCTCGGGACGGATCAAGGCTTGGCGACAGGAGGTCAAGGGTAGGTACAGAAAGGTGACGTCACGGTGGGAAGCTCGCAGAGCGCCCCACCGCGCGAGCACGCGCGCCCCGCCACGGCACTGTGACACAGATCACCAAAAGATGAAACATCTTCCCAGGACGGGTAGTTTCAATCGACGCACAGCGTTGACGTCCGGTTGACCGTCACTTTAGGTGAGCTGCATCACTCCGGACGACAAGGCCGTGGAAGGGAACCTCGGAGCGCACAGGACGCGCTCATGGAGAAGTTTCCGCGCGCCCCTGGCAACCCCTGGGGGTGGCACCCGGCTCGCTCCGGGTGTCCGTGGAAACCCGGAAAGGAGACCGTGTCCATACTCCGCGCGGAAAGCGTTACCAAGCTGTTCGGGCGCAAGACCGGCGAGGCCCTGCGAAAACTTCGCGCCGGCGCGGATCTGGCGGAGATCCGCGCCATGGGCGTGACTCCCGCCGTGGTGGACGCCACGTTCGAGGTGGAACGCGGCGAGACCTTCGTGGTCATGGGGCTGTCGGGCTCGGGAAAGTCCACCCTGATCCGGATGCTGAACGGGCTGCTGGAGCCGACCTCGGGACGCGTCGAGGTCGCCGGGCAGGACATCGCCCGCATGTCCGCCAAGCCGCTGCGCGAGCTGCGGCAGAAGAAGATCAGCATGGTGTTCCAGCACTTCGCGCTGTTCCCCCACCGCAGCGTGCTGGCGAACGCCGCGTACGGACTGGAGGTCCAGGGGGTGCCCCGGGAGGAGCGGGAGAAGACCGCCCGCGAGTTCCTGGAGCTGGTGGGCCTGCGCGGCTGGGAGGACCACCTGCCCGGTCAGCTGTCGGGCGGGATGCGGCAGCGCGTCGGGCTGGCCCGCGCGCTGGCGTCCGGCACCGACATCGTCCTGATGGACGAGGCGTTCAGCGCCCTGGACCCGCTGATCCGCCGCGAGATGCAGGACCTGCTGCTGGATCTGCAGGCCCGCCTCGGCAAGACGATCGTGTTCATCACCCACGACCTCAACGAGGCCATGCGGATCGGTGACCGCATCGCGGTGATGCGCGAGGGGCGGATCGTGCAGATCGGCACGGCCGAGGAGATCCTCACCGACCCGGCCAACGACTACGTGGCGCAGTTCGTGCAGGACGTGGACCGCACCAGGGTGCTGACCGCCGCGTCCGTCATGGAGAAGCCGCTGGTCACCGTGCCCGCCAACACCGGGCCGCGGACGGCGCTGCGCACCATGCGCGAGCACCAGACCGGGGCGGCGTTCGTGGTGGGCCGCGACCGCACGCTGGTCGGCCGGGTGAGCGCGGAGAAGATCGCCGACGCGGTGCAGGACGGCCGGCAGACGCTGGACGGGCTGCTCGACCCCGGCGACCTGGACCCCGTGTCCCCCGACACCCCGGTGGCGGACCTGTTCGCCCGCTGCGCCGAGAGCGACCTGCCGGTGCCGGTGACCGACGAGCGCGGGACGCTGCTCGGGGTGATCCCGCGGGTGACGCTGCTGGCGGCGCTGGGCGCGATCAGCACGCATCTGCACGAGGTGACCGACTCGGCGGCGGACGGGGAGGACGCCGCGGACGCGCCGGTGACGCGGGAGGTGAGCAATGCGGGCTGACGTCGTCGCGGCGGACGGGCAGCTGCCGCGGGTCCCCGTGGGCGACTGGTTCGCCGACGCGGTGGACTGGCTGACCGACAACGTGGCGTGGCTGTTCGAGGCGATCGGCTCGGCCGTGGAGGGCGCGGTCGAGGGCCTGACCGGCCTGCTGACGGCGCCGCCGCCGCTGGTGCTGATCGGTGTGTTCACGCTGCTGGCGCTGTTCCTGAGCGGCTGGCGGCTGGCGCTGTTCACGGTCGTGGGTTTCGCGCTGATCGACAGCATGGAGCTGTGGGAGCCGGCGATGGACACGCTGGCGCTGGTGCTGGTGTCGACGGTCGTGGCGCTGGCGCTGGCCCTGCCGCTGGGCATCGCGGCGGCCCGCAGCGACGTGACCAGCCGGCTGCTGCGCCCCCTGCTGGACTTCATGCAGACGATGCCGGCGTTCGTCTACCTGATCCCGGCGATCTTCTTCTTCAGCGTGGGCGTGGTGCCCGGCGTGGTGGCGACGGTGATCTTCGCGCTGCCGCCCGGGGTGCGCCTGACCGAGCTGGGCATCCGCGGCGTGGACAAGGAGATGGTGGAGGCCGGGGAGGCGTTCGGCACTCCGCCGGGCCGCATCCTGACCCGCATCCAGATCCCGCTGGCCATGCCGTCGATCATGGCCGGCGTCAACCAGCTGATCATGCTGGCGCTGTCCATGGTGGTGATCGCCGGGATGGTCGGCGCCGGCGGGCTCGGCGACGAGGTGCTGCAGGGCATCCAGCGGGTCGACATCGCCAAGGGCTTCGAGGGCGGTCTGGCCGTCGTCGTGTTGGCGATCTTCTTGGACCGCATCACCTCGGCGCTCGGCGACCGTTCGGCGGTGGCGCGCGCCACCGCCACGATGGCCGCCTGATCCCCGCGGCGGACGGAGGCCGCCTCGTCCGCGGCGACCGCCCCCGCACCGCCGTGCCGTGCCGCCGCGACCACCGGGGTCGTGTCGTGCCTTGTGGACGGCGGTGGCCGTCGCGCGGCCGCGGTGCTCCGGTGCCCCGGACACGGGCTGCCCGCGGCGTGCCCGGGGCACCGGGCGGCCCCGTCCGCGAACCCCGTAGTCCGACGTGATTCACGGAACCGAAGGAAGGACAGACAGTTATGCGCCTGAAACTCCGAGGTCTGACCGTCGTCGCCACTGCCCTTGCCGTGGCGCTGTCCGCGGCCGGATGCGGCGGCGGATCGGGCTCGGGCGGCGACGACAAGAAGATCACGATCGGCATGGTCGCGGGCTGGGCCGAGGGCGAGGCCGCCACGGCGCTGTGGAAGCGGCTGCTGACCGACAAGGGCTATGACGTCGAGGTGAAGACCCTCGACACCGGTCCGCTCTACACGGGCATGGCGCGCGGCGACGTGGACCTGTTCGTGGACGCCTGGCTGCCCGGCACCCACGAGGACTACTGGAAGCAGTACGGCGACAAGCTGGAGAAGATCAGCGCCTGGTACGACAAGGCGCCGCTGACCATCGCGGTCCCGGACTACTCGCCGCTGAAGTCGCTCACCGACCTGAAGGGCAAGGGCTCCCAGTACGGCGGCAAGATCATCGGCATCGAGAAGAGCTCCGGCCTGTACCGGGTGGCGCAGCAGAAGATGCTGCCCGCCTACGGCCTGCAGGACGAGTACGAGGTGACGACCTCGTCCACGGCGGCCATGCTGAGCGAGCTGAAGAAGGCCATCGACGCCAAGAAGGACATCATCGTCACGCTGTGGCGTCCGCACTGGGCGTACGCCAAGTTCCCGATCCGCGACCTGGAGGACCCGAAGGGCGCGATGGGGCAGCCGGACGGCATCTACACCGTGGCGCGCGAGGACTTCAGCAAGGACCAGCCCGAGGTGACCGGCTGGCTGAAGAAGTTCACGATGAACGACCAGCAGCTGGGGTCCCTTGAGGACCTCATGGAGAACAAGTACAAGGGCAAGCCGGACCAGGCGGTCGACGAGTGGCTGAAGTCCAACCCGGACTTCGCCAAGTCGATCACCGGCTGACGCCGGTACGGCCGCGGAGGCGACGCCGACGCGCCGGGTCCGCGGCACATGGAAAGGGCCGTCCGATGATTCGGACGGCCCTTTCCATGTCGCGGTCAGGTCACTCGGCCGCGGCGGGCTCCTTCTCCCCCTGCGGGCTGCCCTCGCCCTTGACGGAGCGGATGAGCAGCTGGGAGACGTCCACGACCTCCAGCGACTCCTTGGCCTCGCCGGCGTTCTTCTTCTCGTTGATGGCGTCGCCCAGCATCACCAGGCAGAACGGGCAGGCGGTGGAGACGGTGTCGGGGTCGGTGCCCAGGGCCTCGTCCACGCGCTCGGTGTTGATGCGCTTGCCGATGCGCTCCTCCATCCACATGCGCGCGCCGCCCGCGCCGCAGCAGAAGCCGCGCTCCTTGTGCCGGTGCATCTCCTGGGCCTTGACGCCCGGGACCTTGGCCATGATGTCGCGGGGCTGCTTGTAGACCTTGTTGTGGCGGCCGAGGAAGCACGGGTCGTGGTAGGTGATCTTCTCCTCGATCGGGGTGATCGGGACGAGCTTGCCCTCCTCGACCAGGCGCGCCAGCAGCTGGGTGTGGTGGACGACCTCGTAGTTCCCGCCGAGCTGCGGGTACTCGTTGGCGAGCGTGTTGAAGCAGTGCGGGCAGGTCGCCACGATCTTCTTCACGCCGGCCTCGTTGAGCGTCTCCACGTTCTGCTGGGCGAGCATCTGGAAGACGAACTCCATGCCCAGGCGGCGGGCCGGGTCGCCGGTGCAGGCCTCCATCGGGCCGAGCACGGCGAACTTGACGCCCGCGATGTGCAGCAGCTCGGCGACGGCCTTGGTGGTCTTCTTGGCGCGGTCCTCCAGGGCGCCGGCGCAGCCGACCCAGAACAGGTACTCGGCGTCCTCGGGCACCTTGTCCTCGACGACCGGGACCTCGAAGTCCAGCTCCTCGATCCATTCGAGGCGCTTCATCTCGGACATGCCCCAGGGGTTGCCCTTGTTCTCCAGGTTCTTGAGCATCACGCCCGCCTCGGACGGGAAGCTCGACTCGATCATGACCTGGAAGCGGCGCATGTCGAGGATGTGGTCGATGTGCTCGATGTCCACCGGGCACTGCTCGACGCAGGCGCCGCAGTTGGTGCACGACCACAGCACGTCGGGGTGGATGACGCCGTCCTCGCCGACGAGCGGCTTGTCCACCTGCATGGCGGCCTTCTGCTCGTCGGTGAACTTCTCCCGCTGCTCCTCGGAGGCCAGGATGTAGGGGGCCTTGGCGAACGCGTGGTCGCGCAGCTCCAGGACGACCATCTTGGGCGACAGCGGCTTGCCGGTGTTCCAGGCCGGGCACTGCGACTGGCACCGCCCGCACTCGGTGCAGGTGGCCATGTCGAGGAAGCCCTTCCAGGTGAAGTCCTCGATCTTGCCGCGCCCGAAGACGTCCTCGTCGGGGTCGGCCTCCTCGAAGTCCAGCGGCTTGCCGTTGCTCATCATCGGCTGGGCCGCGCCGAGCCCGTCCGGGCGGCGCTTGAACATGACGTTCAGCGGCGCCAGGAAGATGTGCAGGTGCTTGGAGTTGACGACGATGACGAGGAAGACCAGCGCCACGTAGATGTGCGCGAGCAGCCCGACGGACTCCAGCACCTCGAGGGTGTCGTGGCTGAGCCCCTCGAACGCCTGGCCGGTCAGGTAGGAGAAGTACGCGCCCTTCCCGTAGGCGAGGTTGCCGTTGGCCCAGGCCGCGCCCCGGAGGAAGAACATCGTCCAGATCACGTTGAAGATCATGAACAGGATGAGCCAGGCGCCGCCGAGGTGCGAGCCGGCGAACCGGGACGTGCGGTCGAGCTTCTTCGGCGAGTTCTTCCACCGGATGATCGCGAACGTGACCAGCCCGGCGAGGCACAGCAGGGCGATGGTGTCCTGGACGAAGCCGATCGGGCCCCACGTCTGCAGGCCGGGGATGTGCGCGTCCGGCCCGAACAGCAGCGCGACCGCCGCCTCCAGGTAGACGGAGATCAGCAGGATGAACGCCCACATCACGAAGAAGTGCGCGAGCCCGGAGGCGGTCCACTTGAGCAGCTTGCGCTGCCCCATGACCTCCACGACCTGGCCCTCCAGGTCGGCCTTGGGGTCGCGCTTGACCTGGAGGATGCGCTCGGGGTCGGGTTGGCCGCTGGTGAACAGCTTCCACAGGAACAGGACCCGCCGCCCGGCGAGCGCCACCGCGACCGCCGTGCCGGCGAGCCCGAGTATCAACGTGAGCGCAAACACTGTTCCGTCCTCCCGAGGTACGGCGTCGGCTGCCAGCGTAGGGCTCGCGACAGTCCGTGCTTCATCCGGGCCCCGAATACTACTCGGCGGTAGCTTATGCTTTCTCCACCGTGTCCGCCGCCCCGCCCGGCCGCGGGACGCCGCTCCGTGGCGGCGGTTCCACGGCACGTGAGGTCGCCTATATATATGCGCGCGATCCGCTCGCACAAGCCCTGCGCCGGCCGCGGCCCGACCCTGGCGACTTCCCACGGGCCCTCGGCGAGGTCCGGGACGTTCTTCAGTACGGCGGCGGCCGCACCCGGCCTCGTGCCGGTCAGCCGTCGCTCGCCCGGCGGGGACGGCGAGCATTCGGACGCGTGACGCATCGTCCCCAGGAAACGCGTTGGCGGCGGCCCCCGTCCAGAGGCCGCCGCCTAAAACCTGACGCCCGCGCCGCGACGCCCGTCCCGGCGTCGCCTGCGGCCGTCCGGCTGGGCGGCCGCCTATCGCCCTGGCATCGCGCCGCCCCGCCGGTAAAAGGTCAGACGCGTTCGAAGACGGCCGCCAGGCCCTGGCCGCCGCCGATGCACATGGTCTCCAGGCCGTAGCGGGCGTCGCGACGGTGCATCTCGCGGGCGAGGGTGGCGAGGATGCGGGCGCCGGTGGCGCCGACGGGGTGGCCGAGGGAGATGCCCGAGCCGTTGACGTTGAGGCGGTCGAAGTCGGCGTCCTTGAGGCCCCACTCGCGGGTGACGGCGAGGACCTGCGCGGCGAACGCCTCGTTCAGCTCGATCAGGTCCATGTCGGCGAGGGTGAGCCCGGCGGCGTCCAGGGCCCGGGCCGTGGCGGGGACGGGGCCGATGCCCATGGTGCGCGGCGGCACCCCGGCGCGCGCCCACGACACGAGCCGGACGAGCGGCCGCAGCCCCAGTTCGTCGGCCCGCTGCGGGGTGGTGACGACGCACACGGCGGCGGCGTCGTTCTGGCCGCTGGAGTTCCCGGCGGTGACGGTGGCCTGGTCGTCGGTCTTGCCGAGGACGGGACGCAGCTTGGCCAGCTGCTCCAGGGACGTGTCCGCCCGCGGGTGCTCGTCGGTGTCGACGACCGTCTCGCCCTTGCGGGTCCGCACCGTCACGGGGACGATCTCGTCGGCGAACCGGCCCTCGCGCTGCGCCGCGACGGCCCGCTGGTGGGAGCGCAGGGCCAGCTCGTCCTGCTCCTCGCGCGGGATGCCGTACTCGCGGCGCAGGTTCTCGGCGGTCTCCAGCATGCCGCCGGGCACGGGGTGGTTGACGCCGCCCGCCGTGACGCGGCCGCGGTCCAGCGCGTCGTGCAGCTGCAGGGCCCCGCCGCGCACGCCCCACCGCGCCTCGGTGGTGTAGAACGGCGCGTTGCTCATGCTCTCCGCGCCGCCCGCGATGATCAGGTCGCTGACGCCGGTCTGGATCTGCATGGCCGCGTTGAGCACGGCCTGCAGCCCCGAGCCGCAGCGCCGGTCGATCTGGCTGCCGCCGACCTCGATCGGCAGGCCCGCGTCCAGCGCCGCGACGCGGCCGATGGCGGGCGCGTCGGAGGTCGGGTAGCAGTGGCCGAGGATCACCTCGTCGACCGCCTCGCCGGGCAGGCCGGTGCGCTCCAGCAGCGCCCGGATCACGGTCGCGGCCAGTTCGGCGGCCGGCACGGGCCTGAGCGCCCCGCCGAATCGGCCGATCGGGGTTCGCAACGGCTCGCAGATCACCACTTCGCGCATCGTTCGCTCCTCACCGTCCAGGGCCGGGGGCGGTCGTGGAAGACCGGTTCCTGGCAGGCTACGCCGCCGGGTCGACGCCCCCATCACCGACCTTCCGCCCAGTGGAGTTGAATGCGGTAGGAATCGCACATGGAGGAGGAAACGGCGATGGACGGCTGGGCGGAACGGGCCGGCACGGTACGGGTGATCGGCACGGGCGTGATGGGCCGCGGCATCGCGCAGCTCGCGGCGGCGGGCGGCCTCACGGTGGAGCTGGCCGACGCCCGTCCCGAGGCGGTGGCGTCCGCCGTCGAGTACGTGTCGGCGATGTTCGACAAGCTGGTGGCCAAGGGCCGGATGACGGCCGAGGACGCGGCGGCGGCCAGGGCGCGGCTGCGTCCGGTGGACGACCCGCTCGCCCCGGCCGACGACTGCGACCTGGTCGTCGAGGCCGTGCGGGAGGACCTGGCGACCAAGCGGGAGCTGTTCGCCGCCCTGGAGAAGGTCTGCCCGGACCGCACCGTGCTGGCCACCAACACCAGCTCCCTGTCGGTGACGGCGATCGGGGCGGGTCTGGCCGACCCGAGCCGCCTGGCCGGGCTGCACTTCTTCAATCCGGTGCCGCTGATGCGGCTGGTCGAGGTGATCGCCGGGGCGCGGACCGCGGCGTGGATCCCCGGCGCGCTGGCCGACCTGGTGCGGCGGCTCGGCCACCGCCCGGTGCTGGCGCCCGACACCCCCGGCTTTCTGGTCAACCACGCCGGCCGCGGCCTGGTCACCGAGGCGCTGCAGATCCTGGCCGAGGGCGCGGCCGAGCCGGTGGACGTCGACCGGATCGCCCGCGACGTGCTCGGCCTGCGCATGGGGCCGTGCGAGCTGCTCGACCTGACCGGGCTGGACGTGTCGCACCCGGTGCTGGAGAGCATCTGGTCGGGGTTCTACGACGAGCCGCGGCTGCGCCCGTCCCGGATCACGCGGGCGCGGATGGAGGCGGGGCTGCTCGGCCGCAAGACGGGCGAGGGGTTCTACCGGTACGTGGACGGCGCCAAGCAGGAGCCGCCGGAGCCCGCCGCGCCCGCCGCCGAGGCCCGCCCGATCTGGGTGCACGACACCGAGCCGGGCGTGCGGGACGCCCTCGCCTCGCTGCTCGGCGAGGTCGAGCGGGGCGACCGCCCGTCGGCGGACGCGGTGGTGCTCGTCGCCCCGTACGGCCGCAGCGCGCTGGACGTGGCGCTCGAGCACGGCCTGCCCGCCGAGCGGGTGCTCGGGCTGGACCCGCTCGGCGGGTTCGCCTCCCGCCTCACCCTGGCCGTGCACCCCGGCGTGGACCCGGCCGCCGGACGCGCCGCGCTGGCCGCGCTCGCCGCGACGGGACGGCCCGTCACCGTGGTCCGCGACGCGCCCGCGCCGGTGGCGCAGCGGCTGCTCGCCTCGATCGTCAACGTCGGCTGCGCCATCGCCGAGCAGCGGCTGGCCCGCCCGGACGACATCGACGCGGCGGTGCGGCTCGGCCTCGGCTACCCGCGCGGCCCGCTGGAGTGGGGCGACGACGCCGGCGCCGCCACCGTGCTGCGCGTCCTGCGCGGGCTGCACGCCTCGACCGGCGACCCGCGCTACCGGCCCAGCCTGTGGCTGGTGGAGCGCGCCGCCCTCGGCCTGCCGCTCACCGCGGCCGGCACCGCCCCGTCCGACCTGCTGTGACGGGCCCCTCCCGGCTTCGCGCGATCCCGGTTTGAACTGCGTCGCGCGCAGGCGCCGTATCACCCCGACGTAGACGGGATCGTGAAGCTGGGAGGGTTCATGGGGCGTCCGAGCACCGCCAGGAAGCGCCGTCTGCGCGCGGCGGTCACCGGGACCGCCGCGGCCGTCGCGACCGCGGGACTGGTCGCCGGTTCGCTGTACGTGGTCAACTCCGACGACAAGGCCGACCAGCCGAAGGAGGCGGGCCTGGCGGGCGCCGCCCACGACCGGCGCGCCGGCGTCCTGAGCGGCCGGCAGCAGACGGGCGCGCAGAGCGCGGGGGCGCTCGCCGCCTCGCTCGCCCGCCGGCTCGGCGACCGCACCAACGGCGGCTACGTCGACTCGGCGGGCCGCGCGGTCGTCACCGTCACCAACCAGGCGGACGCCGCCGTGGTGCGCCAGGCCGGGGCCGTGCCGAAGATGGCCGAGCGCAGCCCCGCCGCGCTCAAGCGCGTCACGTCGACGCTGCGCGAGTCGATGGCGAACGTGGCGGGCACCGGCTGGGCCGTCGACCCGGCCACGTCCCAGGTGGTGGTGTGGACCGACACGTCGGTCACGGGCGCGCGGATGGCCAAGGTCCGGCGGGTGGCGCAGCAGATGGGCACGTCCGTGCGGATGGTGCGCCTGCCCGGTCCGCTGCGCACGACCGCCGACGGCGGCGACGCGATCTTCGGCGGCGGGGCGCGCTGCTCGCTGGGCTTCAACGTCCGCCGCGGCGGCCAGGACTTCTTCCTCACCGCCGGGCACTGCGGCAACGCGGTGCGGGAGTGGTCGGCCGACCAGACGGGCGCCCGGCCGCTCGGCACCACGGTCGCCAGCAGCTTCCCCGGCAACGACTTCGCGCTCGTGCGGTCCGCGGCGCAGGGGCTGGGCGGCCAGGGGGTCGTCAACCTCTACAACGGTCAGGTCCGCGACATCACCGAGGCCGGCGAGGCGGTCGTGGGCCAGCAGGTGGTGCGCAGCGGAAGCACCACGGGGGTCAGCACCGGCCGGGTCACCTTCGTCGGCGCGACCGTGAACTTCCCCGAGGGCACGGTCACCGACATGATCCAGACGACGGTGTGCGCGGAGCCGGGCGACAGCGGCGGCCCGCTGTTCGCCGGGACCACCGCGCTGGGCCTGACCTCCGGCGGGGCGGGCGACTGCCGCAACGGAGGCATCACGTTCTTCCAGCCGGTGACCGAGGCGCTGCAGGAGTTCGGCGTCGAGATCTTCTGACCTGCCCTGCGCGGTGTCCGGGGCCGGGTCGCTCGGCGGGGCTCCGGCAAGGGGTCCCGGGCGGCCGCTCCCTCCCGCCCGGGATCGGTGCCCCGAGGGGCTCGCTCAAGGCGGGCCCCTCGGGGTCCCAGCCCCGCCGAGCGCCTGGACGCTCAGTCCCCGTGCCGCCCCGGCGCCGCGAAGTGATCGGGGGCCCTCAGCCGGGCCCGGATCCAGATCCCCGCGGGACGCAGCGACGCGGTGCCCGCGAACGGGCCGTCCCGGCAGGTCCCGGGGCGGAACACCGACGCGTCGCTGTAGTTCCAGTTCACCCAGCTGATCTTCTTGCGCGCCATCAGGTCGAGATACCGCTGCGCCCGGGTGAAGTCGTTGCCCGCGCCCTCGTGGGTCTGGGTGCCGAACTCGGTGACGAACACCGGGATGCGGTCGGCCGCGCGCGACAGCACGTCGAGATAGCGGCGTCCGTGGCCGCCCGCGTAGAAGTGGAACGTGTACATGACGTTGCCCGCGCGCACCGGGGCGTTGACGATCTCCTGTTCGTCGGAGTCCTCCGACACGCCGAGCGACGACCAGCCGCGCGTCCCGACCAGGATCGGCGCGTCCGGGTCGTACCGCCGGATCACCGGCACGAGCCGCTCCGCGTAGTCGCGGACGCTCGTCCAGGGCACCCGGTACGGCTCGTTGGCGATCTCGTACAGCACCATGCCGCGCGCCGCGTGCCGCCGCGCGATCTCGGTGAAGAACGCCGCCGCCCGGCCGAGGTCGCGGTGCGGGTCCCGCGGGCCGAGCACGTGCCAGTCGACGATGACGTAGAGGCCGAGGGCGTTCGCCTGCGCGATGAGCCTGTGCACCAGGTCGGTGATCCGGCGGGGGTTGCGCTCGTAGCCGCCCTCGCGCACGTACACCGGCAGCCGGATCACGTCCGCCTTCCAGTCGCGGGCCAGCGCGTCCAGCGCCTCGCGGCGGAGGCAGCCCTGGTACCACTGCAGGCCGTGCGCGCTCATGCCGCGCAGCTGCACGGGGCGGCCGTGCTCGTTGCACAGCCGCACGCCGCAGACGCGCAGCCTGCCGTTGATCGCGACCGGACTGCCCGCGGGCGACCCGCCCGCGGGCGCGGCCCCGGATCGCGGGACGGCGCCCGTGAAACCGCGGCCGTGCGAGGGATGCGGGCTCACCTGGGGCTCGGAGAGCAGGACCGGTAGAAGCACGACAAGGGCCGCTCCCAGCGCGCCCAGACCGCGCCGGGTGCCGAGTCCTGCGACGCCGCGAGGGGAACGGCGGTCCCTGGGATGACCCAAGCCGACTCCGCCTTGACCTTCGGTCGCCTCGCCTTGTGGCACTCCTGGTCACCATTAAAACTCGGCGCAATCTTCCTCCCCGGCGCGGGGGCAGGCCGTACGCGGGCCGGTGGCCTGCGATTTCGTTGCCCGCAACCGTGCCGCCGCCCTCGCCCCGCGTGAGCGGGCGGGGCGAGGGCGGCGAGCGGTCAGGTCAGGAGCCGGGCCGGGGGTCGTCAGCGTCCGCGGGACGGGACGGGCGGCCGTCCGTCCACCTGGATTCGACGATCACCGTGTAGCCCTCCACCGTGCCCGGCCGGAAGACGGCGGGGTCGTCCGCGCCGCGCCGCACCGTGGTCGACACCGTCGCCAGCAGCGCCCCGGTGTTCGGGTCGAAGATGGCGCGCTCCATCGACGTTCCGCCGCCCCCCGGCGCGGTGCGGGGCGCCTCCAGCGCCACGCCCGGCCGTCCGATCGGGTCGGCGACCCGGCCCACCGCGCGCACGCCCGGGGTGTCGGCGAGCATCCTGATGAACGCCGCCCACACCTTCGGCGGCAGCGGCAGCTCCGACACCGCCAGGGTCGCCTCGACGATCTTCTGGCCGGGGCCGGTGGGCAGCCTGGAGTCGCGCCTGTCCCGCGGCGAGCCCTCGGACGGCCGCGGCGCCAGCAGCTTCTCCAGCTCCTTGGGGTCGGTGGGCAGGTTCTGCACCTCCTCCGCCGTCAGCGCCCGCCCGCTGGGCTGCAGGACGTAGCGGTCGGAGTTCTCGTTCCGGTCGCTGCGCGACTCCTTCCACTTGGTGGGCGCGGTGCGGTAGAGGTCCGGCAGCGCCCTGGGGTCCTGGCTGGAGGGGAACGTGCGCGGCGCCCCGGCGCGCCTCCACAGCGCCTCGTCTCGGGACGTCTGCGGCCGGGTCGGCAGGTCGCGCGTCCAGACGGCCGAGTCGTCGGCCCGGTCGCGGGCCCGCCACTGCCAGATCTCGTGGCACGGCTGGACGATGTAGTCGCCCGTCTCGGCCTTGACGGGTTCGGCGTGGCAGTTGCGGACGTGCGTCACCAGGTATCGGCCGTCGGCCTGCCGTTCGGCCTGGACGGCCGCGGCGAGCACCATTTCCCGGGGGCCGGGACCGCTCGGCCGGGTCGGCGCGGCGCCGCCGGAGCCGACGGCCGCGACGGCGACGGCGGCCGC
>NZ_BCQU01000115.1:0-19640 GCF_001552235.1 Actinomadura rubrobrunea NBRC 15275
CGCGGCGCCGCGCCGCTCAGGCGGCGAGCGCGACGGGCTCGGGCTCGTCGGCGTCGGCCGCGGCCGGACGGGCCGCGGCCACGTCGGCGTGCGCGTCCAGCGGGACGAGCCGGGCCCCGGCCGCGATCAGCAGGGCCAGCACGACGACGACGCCGACGCCCACCCGCAGCGACGTGGCGTCGGACAGGAACCCGACCACGACCGGGCCGAGCAGCAGCCCGCCGTAGCCCATGGCGCCGACCTGCGCCACCGCGGCGCCCGAGCGGCCCGGCGCCGCCGTCCCGGCCAGCGACATCGTGGTGGGGACGACCGTGCACACCACCAGGCCCGTCACGAAGAACCCGGCGAGCGCGACGGGCGCGGCCGGCGCCAGCACCACGGCGGCCGTGCTCAGCGCCGTGCCGACGCCGGCGCCCGCCAGCATCCGCCGGGTGCCCAGGCGCGCCCGAACCCGGTCGCCCACCAGCCGTCCCAGCAGCATCGCCAGCTCGAACACCGGATAGCCGAGCGCGGCGACCGCCTGCGAGGCGCCCATCTCCTCGTGCAGCAGCAGCCCGCTCCAGTCGGCGATCGACCCCTCGGCCATGAACGCGATGAACGCCAGCGCCCCGATGAGGTACACCGCCGCCGGCAGCCGGCCGCGCCGCCCCGCGCCGGCGGTCCCGGCGGGCGCCGCCGGGTCGGGCAGGTAGGTGCGGCCGAGCGCGAGCGCGGCGGGCAGCGCCGACAGCCCCGCCGCCAGCACGGTGCGCGTGAACCCCAGACCGACGGCGGCGGTGAGCACCGCGACCAGCCCGCCGCACATCGCGCCGACGCACCAGCCCGCGTGCATGCCGCTCATGACGGGCCGCCGGTACGCCTGCTCCACCACGCTGGCCTGGGCGTTCATGGCGATGTCGGTGACACCGAACGCCATGCCGAACAGCGCCACCGCGACCAGCAGCACCCCGTACGACGGCGCCAGCGCGACCGCGGCGTAGGCGAGCGCGGTCAGCGGCAGCGCGAGCCGCAGCACCGTCCGGCTGCCCGCCCGGGCCATCACCCCGCGCAGGCCCTGCATGGCCGCCAGCGCGCCGAGCCCCCAGACGAGGACCGCGACGCCGACCTCGCCCTCGTCGATGCGGTACTTGTCCGCCAGCGCGGGCATGCGGGCCGTCCACACCCCGCACAGCAGGCCCGCGAGTGCGAAGGTCAGGAACGATCCAACACGCGAGCGGAACAGCACTGTTCACCTCTTTCTCGGCTCGGCGGGGCACGCACGCTCGGCCCCGAGGGCGTCTGTCGTCCGGGAACCGCGGGGCAGGCGGGCAGGGCGGGGTGCGCCCGCGATGCGGCCGCGGTGGCGGCGGTTCGTTCGGCGGGCCCGGTCGGCCCGGGCCGGGACTCAGCGTTCCAGCAGCTCCAGCAGCCGCCGCTGCAGCGCTTCGAGCTGGTCGGCGTCGTACAGGTCGGGCGCGTGGCCGACCACTTCCCACAGCCCCTCGGCCGCGAGCCGGACCACCGCGCCGGTGAGCGGGTCCGGATCGTCCTCCCGGACGCGGCCGTGCCAGCGGGCCATCGCCTCGTTGAGCGGCGCGGCCAGCTCCGGGTCGGTCGCCGCGGCCGTGATCGCCGACCACCGCCGGTGGGCGCGCGCCTCGCCGGTGAGGATGGCGAACGTGGCGCGCACGTACGCCCGGCTGTAGCCGCCGGGCGACCCGTCGTCGAACGAGTCGATCAGCGCGTCGAACTCGCCGATCACCCGTGCGACCAGCGCGGTGACCAGGGCCTCCTTGGTGGGGAAGTGGTAGAGCAGGCCGCCCTTGGACACGCCCGCACGGTCGGCGACCGCGGCGAGCGTCAGCGCCTGGGTGCCCTGCTCGAAGAGCACGGCCTCGGCGGCGTCCAGCAGGGCGTCCTTGCGCACGCCGTTCACTGTACCGTCCGGCCGGTACAGTTCACCAAACGGGGCGGACCGCCCGAGCATTCCCGCGGTCTCCCCGGCCCGGCCGGCCCCGTCGGGGCGCCTGCGGCGGGGGCGCGCGGCGCGGCTAATGTTGAGCGCGTGGTGACCTACCTCGACCATGCGGCGACCACCCCGATGCTGCCCGAGGCCATCGCGGCGATGACCGAGCAGCTCGGCGCGCTCGGCAACCCGTCCTCGCTGCACGCCGTGGGCCGCCGCGCCCGCCGCGTCGTGGAGGAGTCCCGCGAGATCATCGCGGAGGCGTTCGACGCCCGCCCCAGCGAGGTCGTCTTCACCTCCGGAGGCACCGAGGCCGACAACCTCGCCGTCAAGGGCGTCTACTGGGCGCGCCGCGCCGCCGACCCGAACCGCACCCGGGTCCTGGCGGGCGCGGTGGAGCACCACGCCGTGCTGGACGCGGTGCGCTGGCTTGCCGAGCACCAGGGCGCCGAGGTGGAGTGGCTGCCGGTCGACGAGCTCGGCCGGGTCAGCCCCGACACGCTGCGCGCCGCGCTCGACAAGGCCGACGACGTCGCGCTCGTCACCGTGATGTGGGCCAACAACGAGGTCGGCACCGTGCAGCCGATCGCCGAGCTGGCCGCCGTCGCCCGGGAGCACGGCGTACCGTTCCACACCGACGCGGTGCAGGCCGCCGGGCAGCTGCCCGTGTCGTTCGCCGCGTCCGGCGTGCAGGCGCTCACCCTGTCGGGCCACAAGCTCGGCGGGCCGATGGGCGTGGGGGCGCTGCTGCTGGCCAAGGGCATCGACCCCGTGCCCGTCCTGCACGGCGGCGGCCAGGAGCGCGACGTGCGCTCGGGCACCCTCGACACGCCCGCCATCGCCGGGTTCGCGGCGGCCGTGCAGGTCGCGACGGCGCGGCGGGAGGAGGAGGCGCGCCGCCTGGCCGGGCTGCGCGACGCGCTCATCAAGGCGGTGCGGACGGCGGTGCCGGACGCGGTGCTCAACGGCGACCCCGAGAACCGCCTGCCCGGCAACGCGCACTTCTCCTTCCCCGGCTGCGAGGGCGACGCGCTGCTCATGCTGCTGGACGCGCGCGAGATCGAATGCTCGACCGGCTCGGCCTGCTCCGCCGGGGTGTCCCAGCCCAGCCACGTGCTGCTGGCGATGGGCGCCGACCCGGCCCGCGCCCGCGGCTCGCTGCGCTTCAGCCTCGGCCACACCTCCACCGAGGAGGACGTGGCGGCGCTCGCCGACGCCATCGGCCCGGTGGTCGAACGCGCCCGCCGGGCGGGGCTGTCCGCCTGATCGCACGCCGGCCCGCCGCGCGCCGGAAGGCCGCCGAGGCGCCTCAGGCGAGGGCGCTCACGCGGGCGGCGCTACGGCCGGTAGGGCGCCAGGGCGCGCCAGCCGGGGTCGCTGGTCGAGGCGACCTTGGCCTTGCCCTCCGGCCAGCTCGCCGCCAGCTGGTCCAGCTCGGCCAGCACGCCGGAGTCGGGGTCGGCGTACAGGTGGAACACCCGCAGCCCGTCGCCGGTCTCGCGGAACGCCAGCACCGCGCGGTCGCCGAGCGCCTCCAGCCGCTTCTCGAACTCGCGCAGCGCGCCCGCCGACGGCTCCACCGGCAGCCGGTCGGGGTTGCTGTTGGCGTACGGCACCGTGATCGCCACGTGCAGGTCGCACAGCGGATAGTCCTGGCGGTGCAGCGGGAACCGGGCGCCCAGCCGGGCCGGATGGCCGCGCGGGGTGCGGCCCTCGCCGTTCAGCCACGTGGGCTCGCGGAACGGCTCGGCGATCTGCTCCACCACGGCGGGCAGCACGGCGGGCGCCAGCGCGTCCATGGGCGGCTCGGTGGCGATCGTCACCTCGCCGATCCAGCGGGCCACGTCGTCCTCGCCGAGCGCCCAGTCCAGCACGTGCAGGGCGACGCGCAGCCGCTGCTCCTCGGCCACGAACAGGAAGTCGGGATGGTAGGCGGTCACGTTCACGCGGGCGCGCCGCTGGTCGGCGCGCATGGCGAGCCGCACGTACTCCAGGTCGAACTCGTGGTCGCCCAGCACCAGCCGCTGGCCGAGCATCTCCGGGTCGGCCTGCCGCGCCGCGTGGTAGCGCCATCCGTCCGCGTCGGCCGGGGCGGCGCGCAGCCACCGCTCGGTCAGGCCGCGCAGCTCGGGGTCCCCGCCGCCGGTGAGGGTCAGGGCGGGCGGCTGGTCGTCGCCGCCGCCGATCTCCCACTGCAGCCCCGGGTTGATCTTGTGGACCCGCCGGGACAGCTCCTCCACCACCTCGGTGGACAGCCCTTCGCCCAGACGCCGTTCGATCTCCGGCCGGACCTGCGGCCACCACGCCCAGAACTCGGCGATCGCCGGCGCGGCGGCAGGTGAGGAGGTGTCTCGGGGACGGCGGAAGATTCCCATAGCGGATGTCATCGTACGCGGAATGCGCGACGCCCCGCCGCCGCTACATAGGCTGGAGGGGTTATGACTTTGCGCGTACTCGCCGCCATGTCCGGCGGCGTCGACTCCGCGGTGGCCGCGGCGCGGGCCGTCGAGGCCGGGCACGACGTCACCGGCGTCCACATGGCCCTGTCGAGCAACCCGCGGTCGTACCGGACGGGCGCCCGCGGCTGCTGCACGCTGGAGGACTCCCGCGACGCCCGCCGCGCCGCCGACGTCATCGGCATCCCGTTCTACGTGTGGGACCTGGCCGAGCGGTTCCACCGCGACGTCGTCGAGGACTTCGTCAGCGAGTACGCGGCGGGCCGCACCCCCAACCCGTGCCTGCGCTGCAACGAGAAGATCAAGTTCTCGGCGCTGCTGGACCGGGCGCTGGCGCTGGGCTTCGACGCCGTCTGCACCGGCCACTACGCGCGCCTGGAGAACGGCGTGCTGCGCCGCGGCGTGGACCCGGCCAAGGACCAGTCGTACGTGCTGGCCGTGTGCACGCCCGAGCAGCTCGCCCACGCGATGTTCCCGCTGGGCGACACCACCAAGGCCGACATCCGCGCCGAGGCGCAGCGCCGCGGCCTGCAGGTGGCCGACAAGCCCGACAGCCACGACATCTGCTTCATCGCCGACGGCGACACGCGCCGCTTCCTGGCCGAGCGGCTGGGCACCGCCCCCGGCCCGATCGTGGACCAGGACGGCAACAAGGTCGGCGAGCACGACGGCGCCTACGCCTACACGGTGGGGCAGCGCAAGGGGCTGCGCCTCGGCACCCCCGCCCCGGACGGGCGTCCCCGGTACGTGCTCGACATCTCGCCGGTGACCAACACCGTCACGGTCGGGCCCCGCGAGGCCCTGGACGTGACGGAGATCGTGGGCGAGCGCCCCGTGTGGCTGTCGGAGCCCCCGTCCGGGCCGCTGTCCTGCCAGGTGCAGCTGCGCGCCCACGGCGAGGTGCACGACTGCGTGGCCGAGATGGTGGACGACACGATGCGCATCCGGCTCGCCCGCCCCGCGCGCGGCGTGGCCGCCGGGCAGGCCGCCGTGCTGTACGACGGCGACCGCGTCCTCGGGTCGTCCACGATCGCGAGCACCGTGCGCGCCGCGGTCTGACCGGCGCGTCTGTTCCCTTTGGTCGATCCTCTGCGGAAAGGACGGATCGTGCAGTTCGGTGTGTCGACTTTCGTCACGGACGACGGGATCAACCCGGCCGCGCTCGGGAAGGCCCTGGAGGAGCGGGGGTTCGGCTCCCTGTACGTCGCCGAGCACACCCACATCCCGGTCAAGCGCGAGAGCCCGTGGCCGGGCGGCGACGAGCTGCCCCGCCACTACTACCGCACGCTCGACCCGTTCGTGACGCTGGCCGCCGCGGCGGCGGTGACCGAGCGGCTGCGGGTGGGCACCGGCATCGCCCTGGTGGTCCAGCGCGACCCGATCATCCTGGCCAAGGAGGTGGCGTCCCTGGACCTGATGTCCGGCGGGCGGGCCGTCCTCGGCGTCGGCGCGGGCTGGAACCGCGAGGAGATGCGCAACCACGGCACCGACCCGCGCACCCGCATGCGGCTGATGCGCGAGCGAGTGCTGGCCATCAAGGAGCTGTGGACGGCCGAGCAGGCCGAGTTCCACGGCGAGTTCGTCGACTTCGACCCCGTCTACAGCTACCCCAAGCCGGTGCAGGACCCGCACCCGCCGGTCATGGTGGGCGGAGCCGGCCCGACGACGTTCGACCGGGTGATCGATTTCGGGGACGGATGGATGCCGATCTACGGGCGCGGCACCGACGAGCTGCCCCAAAAGATCGCCGAGCTGCGGGAGCGGGCGGGGCGGCGCGTGCCGGTGACGATGTTCGCCGTGCCGCCCGAGCCGAAGGTCGTGGACGAGCTGCGGGACGCGGGCGTCGACGAGATCCTGTTCGGCCTGCCCACCGAGCCCGAGGACGCCACCCTGCGCCGCCTG
The DNA here is from genome assembly GCF_001552235.1 of Actinomadura rubrobrunea NBRC 15275. Lineage (NCBI taxonomy): Bacteria > Bacillati > Actinomycetota > Actinomycetes > Streptosporangiales > Thermomonosporaceae > Actinomadura > Actinomadura viridilutea. The sequence continues at coordinate 6,304 of NZ_BCQU01000115.1, forward strand.
GACGCCCTGGCGGAGCTGCTGTGACCCGGAGGTCGGCTAGGGTTCGGGCGTGACGATGAGCTTTCCGTGGGAGGTGGGGAGCGCGACCGGGGTCGGGTCGTACCCCGGTGACGATCCGGACGAGGCGCTGCGGATCGTGCTCGGCGAGCTGCCCGAGCTGCCGCATCTGCCCGAGCTGCCGAACCGCGGCCCCGGCGCCGACCTGACCGGCCGCACCGCCGGGATGCTGGTGGACCTGCCGGTGCACCTGCAGCCGTCCGGGTGGCGGTTCACCGACCGGCCCGGCCGCGACCTGCGCCGGGCGCGCGACCACATGGCCCGCGACCTGGACGTCCTGGAGGAGCTGGCGGGCCGGCACGACGGCCCGTTCAAGATCCAGGCGTGCGGTCCGTGGACGCTGGCCGCGACGATCGAGCTGCGCAACGGCGACCGGGCGCTGCGCGACCCGGGCGCCGTGCGCGATCTGACCGCCTCGCTCGCCGAGGGCGTCGCCGGGCACGTGGCCGAGGTGCGGCGGCGGCTGCCGTCCGCGCGGATCCTGCTGCAGCTGGACGAGCCCGCGCTGCCCGCCGTGCTGGCCGGGCGGGTGCCGACCGCCAGCGGCTTCTCCCGGCTGGCGCCGGTGGAGGCGGCGACGGCCGAACACGGGCTGCGCCAGGTGATCGAGACCGCGTGCGGGGGCGACGCCGCGTTCCCCGTGGTGCACTGCTGCGCGCGCGACGTCCCGTACGGGCTGCTGCGCGGGGCGGGCGCCAAGGCGATCTCGGTGGACCTGGCGCTGGTGCCCGACCGCCACGACGACGCCGTGGGGGAGACGATCGACGCCGGGGTGGGGCTGTGGCTCGGCGTGGCGCCGGGCACGGACGCGGCCCTGCCCGCTCTCAAGGACACCGCCGCTCCCGTGCGCGAGCTGTGGCGGCGCCTGGGGTTCCCCCCGACCCGTCTGGCCGAGCAGGTCGTCATCACCCCGGCGTGCGGCCTGGCGGGGGCGTCCCCCCGCTACGTGCGGGAGGTGTTGAAGCGCTGCCGCGACACCGCCCGCATGCTTCACGAAGCCGCCGAGTAGCGCGCCCTCTGCAGGCCCCCGGCATCCGGGGGCCTGCGCGTTCTCGCAGCTCAAGGCGGGTCGTGCCGGGGCGACTCGGACGCCGGGGAGGGGGCGCGATGTCAGTGGGGCGAGCAAGAATAAGCCCATGACGTTGAGCAACGGCGTTCCCACCGAGGCGGCGCAGCGGCACGCGGAGCTGAGCCGGGAGATCGACGAGGCCAACTACCGCTACTACGTGCTCGACCGGCCCACGCTGAGCGACGCCGAGTACGACGCGTTGATGCGCGAGCTGCGCGCGCTGGAGGCGGAGCATCCCGAGCTGGTCACGCCCGACTCGCCGACGCAGCGCGTGGGGGCGCCGATCGTCACCGACTTCGCGACCGTCGAGCACCTCGAGCGCATGCAGAGCCTCGACAACGCGATGAACGACGAGGAGCTGGCGGCCTGGGACGAGCGGGTGCGGCGGGAGGTCGGCGAGGTCGCCGCCTACCTGTGCGAGCTGAAGATCGACGGGCTGGCGGTCGCGCTGATCTACGAGAACGGCCGCCTGGTGCGCGGCGCCACCCGCGGCGACGGCCGCACCGGCGAGGACATCACCCACAACGTCCGCACCATCGACGCGATCCCGAGCAGGCTGAAGGGCACCGGCTGGCCCGAGCTGCTCGAGGTGCGCGGCGAGGTGTTCCTGCCGCGCGAGGGGTTCGAGCAGGTCAACGCCGCGCAGGTGGAGGAGGGCAAGGAGCCGTTCGCCAACCCGCGCAACGCCGCCGCCGGGTCGCTGCGGCAGAAGGACCCGCGCGTCACGGCGCGGCGGCCGCTGAGCATGCTGGTGCACGGGTTCGGCCGCTGGCAGGGCGGCAAGCAGCCCGACAGCCAGGCCGAGGCGTACGAGCTGATGCGCGAGTGGGGCCTGCCCGTCAGCGACCGCTACAAGGTCGTCCCGGACATGGACGGGGTCCGCGCGTACATCGAGCACTACGGCGAGCACCGGCACGACCCCGAGTACGAGATCGACGGCGTGGTCGTCAAGGTCGACCAGTTCCCGCTGCAGCGGCGGCTGGGGTCGACGTCGCGGGCGCCGCGCTGGGCCATCGCCTACAAGTACCCGCCCGAGGAGGTGAACACCAAGCTCCTCGACATCAAGGTCGGCGTGGGCCGCACCGGGCGGGTCACCCCGTACGGGGTCATGGAGCCGGTGAAGGTGGCCGGGTCCACGGTCGAGCGCGCCACGCTGCACAACGCCGACGAGGTCAAGCGCAAGGGCGTGCTGATCGGCGACACCGTGGTGCTGCGCAAGGCGGGCGACGTCATCCCCGAGATCGTGGCGCCGGTCACGGACCTGCGCGACGGCACCGAGCGCGAGTTCGTCATGCCCGACCGCTGCCCCGAGTGCGGCACGCCGCTCGCCCGCGAGAAGGAGAGCGACGTCGACATCCGCTGCCCGAACGCGCGCTCGTGTCCGGCGCAGCTGCGGGAGCGGCTGTTCTTCCTGGCCAGCCGCAAGGCGCTGGACATCGAGGCGCTGGGGTACGTCGCCGCGACCGCGCTGACCCGTCCGCTGGAGCCCGCCGAGCCCCCGCTGAAGGACGAGGGCGACCTGTTCGACCTCACGGTCGAGCAGCTGCTGCCGATCAAGACGCTGGTGCTCGACCCCGACACCGGCCTGCCCAAGATCGACCCCAAGACCGGCAAGGAGAAGGTCGTCACCTTCTTCGCCACCAAGGACGGCCGGCCGAAGAAGATCGTCGAGGTGCTGTTCGACGAGCTGGAGAAGGCCAAGCGGCAGCCGCTGTGGCGGGTGCTGGTGGCGCTGTCCATCCGGCACGTCGGCCCGACCGCCGCCCAGGACCTGGCGCGCGAGATGCGGTCGATCGACGCCATCCGCAGCGCCACCGAGGAGGAGCTGGCGGCCGTCGACGGGGTCGGCCCGACGATCGCGCGGTCGATCAAGCAGTGGTTCGAGGTCGACTGGCACCGGCGGATCGTCGAGAAGTGGGCGGCCGCCGGGGTCCGGATGGAGGAGGAGGGCGCCGCGGCGCCGCGCCCGCTGGAGGGCGTCACCGTGGTGATCACCGGGTCGCTGGAGGGCTACAGCCGCGACTCGGCCACCGAGGCGGTGCAGAGCCGCGGCGGCAAGGTCACCGGGTCGGTCTCCAAGAAGACCGGGTTCGTGGTGGTCGGCGAGAACCCGGGCTCCAAGTACGACAAAGCGGTCAAACTCGGCGTGCCGATCCTCGACGAGGCCGGGTTCCGCGTACTCCTGGCCGAGGGGCCGGAAGCGGCCAAAAACGTAACCCTCCGCGGGGACGAATGACGGCCCGCACTCGTTGCACGGTTAACCAGTGGCGGGTTACCCAGGGGTACTATGTCGCTACATAGGGGTAGTGGACTGGAGCGGAATGGGAATAACGGAACGTACGCAATCGGTTTCGCGAAGTTGAGCCGAGGCCGTACCCTCCCAGTCATCACCAACCTCCCGAACCTCCGTGCGTCACAGGACGGGGGAACGGGGCCATGCCGCCGGCGTCCGCGCCGGCGGTGACCACGGACCCGCGGCCGACCGGGGGGCGGTTGCCGACCCTTCGAGGATGTGATGAAGGACCCGAACAACACGCGGAACACCGTGCCGCGCCGGGGCTCCCCGCTGTGGATCTACTTCGCGGTCGTCATCGTCGCGGGCGCGGCCGTCTTCGCGGCCGCGCTGGCGGGCGTGTCCGGCGCGCAGGTCGACGCGCTGGCGGGCAACCCGGTGTTCTGGATCCTCGCCGCCTTCATCGTGTTCGGCGAGCTCCGGCCGATCATCACGCCCGGCTGCACCGAGAACAACGGCGCCGCCACCTCCACGACCTTCTCGTTCGCGGCCCTGCTGTACGCGGGGCTGCCCGTCGCCGCGGTGCTGCAGTCCGCCGCCGTCGTCACCTGCGGCGTGCTGTGGGGGCGCAGCCCGCACCGCATCGCGTTCAACGCCGCCCAGTACACCCTCAGCCTGGCCGCCGCGTCCGGGACGCTCGCCCTGTTCGGCGTGCATCCCGGGCCGACCGCCCTGTGGGTGCCCGAGGGCGGCGACCTGCCCGCGATCGCCGCGGCGGGCGCGGTCTACTTCGCCTGCAACGACACCCTCGTGGGCGCGGCGATCGCGCTGCACGAGCGCACGTCCCTGATCAAGACGCTGCGCTGGGACCTCGGCTACCAGGTCCTGGTGCACCTGGCGCTGCTGGCGCTGGCGCCGCTGGTCGTGGTGGCGATGGACCGGTCGGCCGCGTTCGTCCCGCTCATCCTGCTGCCGTTCATCGCGGTGTACCTCAACGCCTCGGCCTCGGTGCGCCGCGAGCACCAGGCGCTGCACGACGGGCTGACGGGCCTGCCCAACCGGAAGATGCTGATCGCCCGGACCGAGCAGTCCATGGCCGAGGCGCGCGCCGCGGCGTCCCGCGTCACCTCCCGGGGCGCGTCCCGTGGCGCGTCTCAAGAGAAGGGCGCCGCGCAGGAGCCGCCCCGCGTCGGGCTGTTCCTGCTGGACCTCGACCGGTTCAAAGAGGTCAACGACACGCTCGGCCACGCCACCGGCGACCGGCTGCTGCAGCTGGTGGCGCACCGCCTCACCCACAGCGTGCGGCCCGGCGACCTGGTGGCCCGGCTCGGCGGCGACGAGTTCGCCGTGCTGCTGCCGAGCATCCGCGACGCCGCCGCGGCCCGCGAGGTGGCCGCCCGGCTGCGCGCCGCGCTCGGCGAGCCGGTCCGGCTGGACGGCATGTCGTTCGACCTGGACGGCAGCGTGGGCATCGCGCTGTTCCCCGACCACGCCCCCGACTTCGACCTGCTGCTGCAGCGCGCCGACGTGGCGATGTACCTGGCCAAGGAGAGCCGCTCCGGCGTGGAGGTCTACTCGCCGGACAAGGACCGCAACTCCCCGGCCCGGCTGAGCATGCTGGGCGACCTGCGCCGCGCCGTCGACCGCGGCGAGCTGGAGCTGTTCTACCAGCCGAAGGTGTCCCTGCACGACGGGCAGCTGGTCGGCATGGAGGCGCTGGTGCGCTGGCGCCATCCCGACAAGGGGCTGCTGGAGCCCGAGCACTTCCTGCCGATCGCGGAGCAGACGTACCTGATGCGCTCCATCACCCACTACGTGGTGGACGCCGCGCTGGCGCAGGCCGCCGCGTGGTGACGCGACGGCCTGACCGTCCAGGTCGCGGTGAACGCCTCGGGCCGCGACCTGTTCGACACCGGCCTCGCCGAGACCATCGGCAGCGGCCTGCTGGCCCGCGGGCTGCCCACCGCCGCCCTGCAGCTGGAGATCACCGAGCGGATCCTCATGAACGAGCCCGCCTACGCCTCCGACACCGTCGCGGCGCTGGCCGAGCTCGGGATCCCGCTCAGCCTGGACGACTTCGGCACCGGCTACTCGTCCCTGGTCCGGCTCAAGCGGCTGCCGGTCGAGGAGATCAAGATCGACGCGTCGTTCGTGCGGCGGCTCGCCCGCTCGGCCGACGACGCGGTGATCGTCCGCTCCATCGTCGACCTGGCCCGCACGCTCGGCCTGCGCTCGGTCGCCGAGGGCGTCGAGGACCCGCAGACCGCCGGCACGCTGCGCGAGATGGGCTGCGACGCCGCGCAGGGCCGGCACTTCGGCCGTCCCATGGACGCCGCCACCGCCACCGAGTGGCTGCGCCGCCGCACCCAGCGCGCCCCCGAACCGGCCGCCTGACGGCCGCAGGACCCGGACCTGCCGAGCGCAGGCCGGGGATCTCGTGGGACCTCCAGATGGAGACCTCCGGATGGAGACCTCCGGATGGAGAAGGGCCATGCCCAGATGCCGTCACGACCGGCTTCCTCTGAGGAGCGGGCGTGCCGGGGGACCGCGACGCGCGGCGGAGAGGGCCGCGCGAGGCCGCTGACCAGGCCGCCGAGCAGGCGCGGGAGCCGGTGCGGGGCGTAAACGCGTCGGTCGCGGCCTGTGCGGCCCATAGGATGGCAGGGAACCCAATCCGATCTCAGGAACGGTTGTCCAGATGACCGCCATCACCCGTGACGAGGTAGCGCACCTCGCCCGGCTGTCCCGGCTGGCGCTCGGCGAGGACGAGCTCGACCATCTCGCCGCCCAGCTCGACCAGATCATCTCCGCTGTCGCGCGGGTGCAGGAGGTCGCGGCGCAGGACATCCCGCCGACCTCGCACGCGCTGCCGCTGAGCAACGTCTACCGGGCCGACGAGGTCCGGCCCTCGCTGCCGCCCGAGCAGGCGCTGGGGGGCGCCCCGGCGGCGGAGGAGCAGCGCTTCCGCGTGCCCCGGATCCTCGGCGAGGAGGCGTGACCGGTGAGTGATCTGACCAGGAAGACCGCGGCGGAGCTGGCGGGGCTGGTGGCCTCGGGGGAGGCGTCCGCCGTCGAGGTGGCGCGGGCGCACCTGGAGCGGGTCGCCGCCGTCGACGGGCAGGTGCACGCGTTCCTGCACGTCGACGAGGAGGCCGTGCTGGCGCAGGCGCGCGCGGTGGACGAGCGCCGCGCCGCCGGCGAGCGGCTCGGGCCGCTGGCCGGGGTGCCGATCGCGCACAAGGACGTGTTCACCACCGCCGACATGCCCACCACGGCCGGGTCGAAGATCCTGGAGGGCTGGCGGCCGCCGTACGACGCCACGGTGACCGCGCGGCTGCGCGCCGCCGGGCTGGTGATCCTCGGCAAGGCGAACATGGACGAGTTCGCGATGGGCTCGTCCACCGAGAACAGCGCGTTCGGCCCGTCGCGCAACCCGTGGGACCTGACGCGCGTGCCGGGCGGCTCGTCCGGCGGGTCGTCGGCCGCGGTGGCGGCGTACGAGGCGCCGCTGGCGACCGGCACCGACACCGGCGGATCGATCCGCCAGCCCGCGGCGGTCACCGGCATCGTCGGCGTCAAGCCCACCTACGGCGGCTCCTCCCGCTACGGGGTGATCGCCTTCGCCTCGTCGCTGGACACGCCCGGCCCGTTCGCCCGCACCGTGCTGGACGCGGCGCTGCTGCACGAGGCGTTCAGCGGCCACGACCCGATGGACTCCACCTCGATCGACGCGCCGGTGCCGCCGGTGGTCGAGGCGGCCCGCCGCGCCGACGTGGCCGGGCTGCGCGTCGGCGTGGTCAAGGAGCTGGCCGGCGACGGCTACCAGCCGGGCGTGCTGGCCCGCTACCGGGAGGCCGTGGAGCTGCTGGAGTCGCTGGGCGCCAAGGTCGTCGAGGTGTCCTGCCCGCACTTCGGGTACGCGCTGCCCGCCTACTACCTGATCGCGCCGTCGGAGTGCTCGTCCAACCTGGCCCGCTTCGACGCCATGCGGTACGGGCTGCGCGTCGGCGACGACGGCACCCGCAGCGCCGAGGAGGTCATGGCGCTGACCCGGGCGCAGGGCTTCGGCGCCGAGGTCAAGCGGCGCATCATGCTCGGCACCTACGCCCTGTCGTCGGGCTACTACGACGCCTACTACGGCAAGGCCCAGCAGGTCCGCACGCTGATCAAGCGCGACTTCGAGGCGGCGTTCGAGCAGGTCGACGTGCTGGTGTCGCCGACCACGCCGACGACGGCGTTCCCGATCGGCGAGCGCGCCGACGACCCGATGGCGATGTACCTGGCCGACCTGTGCACGATCCCGGCGAACCTGGCGGGCGTCCCGGCGATCTCGGTGCCCTGCGGGCTGGCCGAGCCGGACGCGGCCGGCGGCGAGGGCGGCGGGCTGCCGGTCGGCCTGCAGGTCATGGCGCCGGTGCTGGCCGACGACCGGGTGTACCGGGTCGGCGCGGCCGTGGAGAAGGCCCTGGAGGACCGGTGGGGCGGCCCGCTGCTGGCCAAGGCCCCCGAGCTGGCGGAGGCAGCCCAGTGAGCACCCTTGCGCTGATGGACTACGACGAGGCGGTGTCCCGCTACGAGCCGGTGCTGGGCGTGGAGACCCACATCGAGCTGGGCACGGCGTCCAAGATGTTCTGCGGCTGCGCGACCACGTTCGGCGCGCCGCCCAACACCCAGGTCTGCCCGGTCTGCCTCGGCCTGCCCGGCGCGCTGCCGGTCGCCAACCGGGCCGCCATCGAGGGCATCATCAAGATCGGCCTGGCGCTCAACTGCGAGATCGCGGAATGGTGCCGGTTCGCCCGGAAGAACTACTTCTATCCGGACATGCCGAAGAACTACCAGATCTCGCAGTACGACGAGCCGCTGTGCGTCGACGGCCACCTCGACGTGGAGGTGGACGGCGAGACCTACCGCATCGGCATCGAGCGCGTCCACATGGAGGAGGACACCGGCAAGTCGATGCACGTCGGCGGCGCCACCGGCCGGATCCAGGGCGCCGACCACTCGCTGGTCGACTACAACCGGGCGGGCATCCCCCTGGTCGAGATCGTCACCAAGCCGATCACCGGCACCGGGGACAAGGCGCCGCTGGTGGCCCGCGCGTACGCCACCGAGCTGCGGGAGCTGGTGCGCGCCCTCGGCGTGTCGGACGTGCGCATGGAGCAGGGCTCGATGCGCTGCGACGTGAACGTGTCGCTGATGCCGCGCGGCTCGTCGCAGTGGGGCACCCGGACCGAGACCAAGAACGTCAACTCGCTGCGGTCGGTGGAGCGCGCCGTCCGGCACGAGATCGAGCGGCAGGCCGCCGTGCTGGCCTCGGGCGGCGCGGTCGTCCAGGAGACCCGGCACTTCCACGAGGACAGCGGCACCACCACCGCGGGCCGCAGCAAGGAGGAGGCGCAGGACTACCGCTACTTCCCCGAGCCGGACCTGGTGCCGATGGCGCCGTCCCGCGAGTGGGTGGAGGAGCTGCGCGCGAGCCTGCCCGAGCTGCCCGCCGCGCGCCGCCGCCGCGTCCAGCGGGAGTGGAACCTGTCCGACCTGGAGCTGCGGGACGTCGTCAACGCCGGGGCCCTCGACCTGATCGAGAGCACCGTCAAGGCGGGCGCCTCGCCCGCGGCGGCCCGCAAGTGGTGGATGAACGAGCTGTCGCGGCGGGCCACCGAGCAGGGCGTGGAGCTGGCCGACCTGCCGGTCACCCCGGAGCAGGTGGCGCGCGTCCAGGAGATGGTGGACGCCGGGGAGCTGAACGACAAGCTGGCCCGGCAGGTCTTCGAGGGCGTGCTGGCCGGCGAGGGCGACCCGGACCAGGTGGTCGCCGCCCGCGGCCTCAAGATCGTCAGCGATGACGGGGAGCTGGCCGCCATCGTGGACCAGGCCATCGCCGACAACCCGGACGTGGCCGACAAGGTCCGCGGCGGCAAGGTGGCGGCCGCGGGCGCCCTGGTCGGCGCCGTCATGCGCGCCACCGGCGGCAAGGCCGACGCGGCCCGGGCCCGCCAGCTCATCCTCGAAAAGCTCGGCGCGTCCTGACCGTCCGCCCCGCCGTCCCCGCCCGGCGCCCGCCCGGCGGGGACGGCGCGGCGGTCAGGACGCCGGCCGGCTCACCGGAATGACGAGGATCCTGTCGTCGTCCGGTCCGGGGTCGCCGCGGCCGTCGTGGTTGCTCGTGGTGACCCACAGACTGCCGTCGGGCGCGCGGACGACGGCGCGCAGTCGGCCGTAGCGCCCCTGCAGGTGGGCGATGGGGCGGCCGGCGTCGCCGTCGGCGTCCAGCGGCACCTGCCACAGGCGCCGCCCGCGCAGACCCGCCGCCCACAGCGAGCCGTCGGCGTAGGCCAGGCCGGACGGCGACGCCTCCGCCGTCGACCAGGTCAGCAGCGGGTCGGTGAACCCGTCGCGGCCGCCGACGCCCTCCACCTCGGGCCAGCCGTAGTTGCGGCCCCGCTCGATCCGGTTGATCTCGTCGAAGCGGTCCTGGCCGAACTCGGTGGCGTACATGCGGCCGCGCTCGTCCCACGCCATGCCCTGCACGTTGCGGTGGCCCAGGGTCCACAGGCGGGTGCCGGACGGGTTGCCGGGCGCGGGGCGTCCGTCCGGGGCGACCCGCAGGATCTTCCCGCCGAGAGAGTCGCGGTCCTGCGCCAGGCGGGTGCGGTACACCTCGCCGGTGGCGACGTAGAGCATCCGGTCGGGGCCGAACGCGATGCGGCCGCCGTTGTGGTTGCCGCCCTTGGGGATGCCCGTGACGATCGGCCGGACGTCGCGGACGCCGCCGCCGTCCAGCCGGAACCGCACCACCCGGTTGTCGTCGGCCGCGGTGAAGTACAGGTAGACGAGCCGGTCGCGGGCGAACGACGGCGACACCGCCACCCCCATGAGGCCGCCCTCGCCGCCCGGTTCGACCCCGGGGACCCGGCCGATCACGCTGACCCGGCCCTGCGGCGTCACCCGCAGCAGCCGGGCGGTGTCGCGTTCGGTCACCAGCGCGTCGCCGCCGGGCAGGAACGCGACCGCCCACGGCACCCGCAGCCCGCCGACCAGCTGCCGGGGTTCGCCGAGCCGGGCCGGGCCCCGCCCGCCGGACGCGTCTTGCGAGCCGCTCGGCAGCGGAGGCGGCGTCCGCGCGGACCCCTCCCCGCCGCCCCCGCCGGACGAGCAGGCGGCGGCCAGCATGAGGGCCGCGGCCGCGAGCAGCCGGTGCGCTCTCCGTAGTCCCATGGCACGCCCTTCCGTCGTCTCTTCATACGGATGGCCCGGCGTTCCCGTTCCGTGCGGCTGCGTTCCCGGGCGCGCCCCGACGATTCCCCCGCCTCTCCCCGCCTCCCGCCTCGCGCGCCCCCGCGGGTTCGGCGCCCCTCGCGTTTTCCCGCGATCTTCCGGATCGAGGACTGTACGATCATGAACGACGGGGCACGGGCACCGCGGTGGGAGAGGGAGCCGGGCGAGGCGGTGCGGGCCGGGCGCGGAGGTCCGGCGACGTCCCCGCGACGAGGTCGTTCGTCGCCGGGTGGAGGCTCAGCCTCAATCGCTCCGTGACCTACGGAACGTACATTGAGTATCACGGTGATCCCGCACTGCAGCAACGTCGCTGATCCACTGCCGGCGCACCAGCGGCGCCCGCAGCCGCCCGAGCGCGAAACCTGCGCGGGGCACGATCCACTTCCTGTCGGACGTTACCCGGACGTCCGGACAGGATCCGGTACCGAGACGTCACCGGGCGCGCACATGCGTCCGCGCGGGGCCGGCGGCCCCGACGGGTCAGAAAGGGACACGGCGCGATGAGCGGCGAGAACGCCAGGCGGCTGCCGCACCCGTTGCCGCCGCGCGCGGCGCCGGTCGCCATGGTCACGGTCGCCGGGCTGCTCTACGCCGTCGGCTCGCTCCTCGGCTGGGGCGGGCGCATGTTCATCGCCTGGGGCGAGGCCGCCGCGGCCGCGGCGGCCGCGGGGTCGCTGCTGTTCGCCGCGCGCCGGCCGCGCACCGCCGCGGGACCGGCCGCCGCCGACCGCCCCGCGCCGGACGCCGGGGAGGGCGGCTCGGCCCGGCGGACGTCGTGGCGCTGGTACGGCATCGCGGCCGCCTGCTGGCTGGTCGGCGCGGTGGGCAGCGCGGTGCTGTCGGCCACGCCGACCCGCAGCGCGCTGTCGCTGTCGGTCGCCGACCTGTTCTACCTGGCCGCGGTGATCGCGCTGGTGATCGGGCTGGTCGTGCCGATCCCGATGAGGCGCGACGCGCGCGCCTGGCTGAGGTACGCCGCCGACACCTACGTCTGCGTCTGCGCCCTGTTCGTGCTGGGCTGGGTGGCGCTGTTCAGCGACCTGTACCACCGGTCGGGCGAGTCGCCGTGGGAGTTCATGCTCGAACTGCTGTACCCGGTGGTCGACCTGGTGCTGGTCTGCGGGGCGCTGCCGTTCGTGCTGGGCGCCGGGCCCGGCCGCCGGCGCCCGGCCTGGCTGGGCTACGCGGCGCTGGTCGCGATGGCGGTCGCCGACGTGGTGACGCTGACGGTCCGGCTGCGCGGGGGCGGGCCCGCCGACGACCCGTCCGACATCCTGCGGCTGGGCGCGCTGCTGCTGCTCATCCTCGTGCCGTGGACGGCGCCGCCCGAGGGCGGCGCCCCGTCCCGCGACGACGCCGACGACCTTCCGCGGGGCGCGTCCGGGGCCGCCGGCGCCGAGCCGGGCGACGACGGGCGGGCGGACCGGATGGTCGGGCCGGGCATCGCGCCGGCGGCGGTGGCGGCCGCGGCCACGCTGTTCGTCGCGGGCCACTCGCTGACCGCCCGGCACGGCCTGGAGCCGGTGGTGTCGCTGGTGGCGGGGTCGGCCACGATGGTGCTGCTGGCGCGGCTGGCCGAGCTGCTGCGGGAGAACGAGTCGCTGCGCCGCGCCGTGAAGACCGGCGAGGAGCACTTCCGCGCCCTGTCGGAGAGCATCAACGACGCGGTGCTGATCTGCGACCTGGACGCGGTCGTGCAGTACGCCAGCGCGGGCGCGCTGCGCACGTACCGGTACACCGCCGACGAGCTGCTCGGGCGCCGACTGCACGAGATCATCCACCCGGAGGACCTGCCGCGGGTGCGGGCCGCGTTCAGCGGGTTCCTCGACGAGCCCGCGGACGACTCGCCGGACGACTCGCCGGAGGGGGCGACGGACGGGACCGCCGACGGGAAGGCCGCCGGGCGGCCCGATCCCGCCGTGGACGACCCGGAGGTCGACGACCCGCCCCCGCCGTCGGACGACGAGCCCGGCGTGGTCCGCCCGGCCGGCGAGGGGGCGGGCACGGACACGCTGCGGCTGTCGTGCCGGATCCGCGCCGCCGACGGAACCTGGCTGCCCACCGAGTCCACGATCTCCCGCTACAGCGGCACCGGGGAGGCGCCGGGCCGGCTGCTGGTGACCACCCGCGACCTGAGCGAGCAGGCCGCGCTGCAGCGCCAGGTCACCCATCTGACCTTCCACGACGGGCTCACCGGCCTGCCCAACCGCGCCTACTTCGAAGAGCGCACCCGCGAGGTGCTGTCCCGCCGCCCGGACGGCGACCGGGTCGCGGTGCTGTTCGTCGACCTCGACGGGTTCACCGCCGTCAACGACTCGGCCGGGCACGCGGCGGGCGACCAGGTGCTCGCGCAGGCCGCGCGGCGGCTGCGCGGCGTCGTCCAGGCGGACGACACCGTGGCGCGCTGGGGCGGCGACGAGTTCGCCGTGCTCGTGCAGCTGCCGCCGGACGCCTCGGGCGCGGGCGGGCGCGCGGGCTCGGGCCCCGACACCCAGGCCGCGGTGGACCTGGCGGAACGGCTGCTGCGAGCCCTGTCGCAGGAGCCCTACCGGGTCGGCGGCAAGGGCATCGTGCTGACCGCCAGCATCGGCATCGCGTTCGCCGGCGACCAGGAGCGGCCGGCGGGCGGCCGGGAGCGGCAGCGCGTCGCGGTGGCGGCGGGGGCCGCGGGCGCCGACGCCGAGCGGCGGCTGCGGCGCA
>NZ_BCQU01000116.1:0-19531 GCF_001552235.1 Actinomadura rubrobrunea NBRC 15275
GCGGCGCCCGCCCGCGGGGCGGCGCCGTGCCCCCGCCCCCGTTCGGCCGCCGCGGCCGCGGCCCTGCCCGCGCTCACTTGCGGCTCACTTGCGGTTGTAGAGCCACATGGTGAGCGGGCCGAACACGGCGATCAGGCCGACGCCCCAGCCGGTCACCCAGACGACCGCGTCGCCCTCCACCGAGCCGTCCATCAGGCCGCGGACCAGGGCGACCAGGTGCGCGATCGGGTTGACGTCCACGAACGCCTGCAGCCAGCCGGGCATGGTCTCCGGCTTGACCAGGATGTTGCTGAGGAAGGTGAGCGGGAACACCACGAGCATGCTGACGCCTATGACGGCCTTGTCGGTGCGCATCAGCAGCCCGACCATCGTCCACACCCAGGAGAAGGCGAACGAGAACGCCACCAGCACGAGGATGCCCGCCGCCGTCCCCGCGGCGCCGCCGTCCGGACGGAATCCCAGGATCAGCCCCAGCGTCAGGATGACGAGCGACGCCATGGTGTAGCGGAACATGTCGCCGAGCAGGTAGCCGACCATGGGGGCGGGGCGCCACATCGGGATGCTGCGGAAGCGGTCGAACACGCCCTTGGCGATGTCGGTGTTGACCGACACCCCCGTGTACATGGTCGTCATCACGACGCTCATCACCATGATCCCCGGCAGCAGGAACTGCAGGTACTCCCCGGTCGACCCGGCCAGCGCCCCGCCGAACAGGTAGGTGAACATCAACGTCAGCATGATCGGGAACGCGGTGACGTCGAACAGCTGCTCGGGCACGTGCTTGAACTTCAGCATGGCCCGCCAGCCGAACGTCAGCGACGCCGACAGGGCGCCGGGACGCGGCGGCCGCGCGCCGGGCGCCAGCACGGCGGCGATCAGTTCGGGCGAGGGGGCGGCGCCGCCCGCCGCCTCGCGGGCCGCTCCCCGGGTCGCGGTGGTCATGCCGCCTCCTGTTCCGTGTCGCCGCCCGCGTCCTCGGCCGGGTGGCCGGTGAGGGTGAGGAACACCTCGTCCAGGCTGGGCTGTCCGAGGGAGAAGTCGTCGACGATGATCCCGGCGTCCGCCAGCTCGGCCAGCGCGCGGGAGGCCGCCCCGGCGGCGTTCAGGTCGGAGGAAGCGCCGGCGGCGTTCAGGTCGGACGCGCCGGTCAGCCGGGCGGTGAGCGCGACCGGCTCGGCCTCCAGGACCACGTCGGCGCCCAGCACGCGGGCCAGCAGGCCGCGGGCCTCCTCGCGGCGCGCGGCGTCGCGCAGCCGCACGTGCACCGAGCCGGCGCCCACCGACGACTTCAGCTCGCCCGGGGTGCCCTCGGCGATGACCCGGCCGCGGTCGATGACCGCGATCCGGTCGGCCAGCCGGTCGGCCTCCTCCAGGTACTGGGTGGTGAGCAGCACCGTGGTGCCCTGCGCCACGACCAGCCGGACGATGTCCCACACCTGGCTGCGGCTGCGCGGGTCCAGGCCGGTGGTGGGCTCGTCGAGGAACAGCAGGTCGGGGGTGTTGAAGATGCTGGCGGCGATGTCGATGCGCCGCCGCATGCCCCCGGAGTAGTTCTTGACCTGCCGTCCGGCGGCCTCGGTCAGTCCGAACGCCTCCAGCAGCCGCCCGGCGCGCTCGCGCGCGGCGCGCTTGCCGTGGCCGAGCAGGCGGCCGAGCAGCACCAGGTTCTCGACACCGGTCAGGTCCTCGTCCAGCGAGGCGTACTGCCCGGTCAGGCTGACGCGGGTCCGCACCGCGTCGGCCTCGCGCCGCACGTCGTGGCCGAACACGCGCGCCTGCCCTCCGTCGGGGCGCAGCAGCGTGGCCAGCACCCGCACGCAGGTGGTCTTGCCGGCGCCGTTGGGACCGAGGATCCCGTAGACGGCGCCGCGCGGCACGGTGAGGTCGACGCCGTCGAGGGCGCGGACGTCACCGAACCGTTTGATCAATCCCGACGTCTCCACCGCCGGGTGGTCATCGCTCATCAACGCGTCCTTTCCCATGAAGGTGTCACCCTTCATGCGCCAGGTCCGGTCCGCGTCCGCCAGATCGGATCTGGCGGACGCGCAGGCGCGGACGCGCACCGGCCGCTTCGGTCGGCGGCCGTCCGAGTCGGCCCGCAGGGCCCCTCCAGGAACAGTGGCGCGCGCTGACAACCGGCGTGTGCATTATTTGCATAATGGATATTCGTCGACGCTTCTGACGTCGCGGCGGGCATGCCGCGGCATTCGCGAGGAGGGTGGGCGGTGTCACGCGCCGACGACTCCCGGGCCCAGGGCTGGCGGACGCTCGCCGCGCTCAACGCCCGCATCGAGGACCGCATCGAGCGCGCCCTGCAGGACGCGCACGGGCTGAGCGTCAACGAGTTCTGCGCCCTGCACCACCTGGCCGATCCCGCGGGCCGTCACATCCGGATGCAGGAGCTGGCGGGCAAGCTCGTCCTCAGCCAGAGCGCCACCACCCGCCTGGTGGCCCGCCTGGAGAAGCGCGGCCTGATCACGCGCGTGCTGTCGGAGGAGGACCGCCGGGGCGTGTGCGCCGCGGCCACCGAGGCGGGACGCAGGCTGTACGGCGAGGCCATCCCCACCCACAACAAGGCCCTGGACGAGGCCCTGCGCGAAGCCGCGGAACTGCCCGAGCTGGCCCCGCTGGTGGACGCCCTGGAGAAGCTGAACGTCATGATCTAGGCGGTCGCGGCGCGCACGCGCCCCGCCTGTAGCGCGCCCGGGCGAGCGAGGCGCGGCTGACCTTCCCCCCGGCGGTGCGGGGGAGCTCGGACACGAACGTCACCGTGCGCGGCACCTTGTGCGCGGGCAGGACGCGCCTGGCCAACGCCAGCAGTTCGTCCGCCAGGCCGGTCGGCGCGGCGTCGCCCGCCGCCGGGACGACGAACGCGTGCAGCGCATCCGCGGTGTCCGGCGCCTCCACGACGGCCACCTCCATCACCGCCGCATGCCGCCCGAGCACCCGTTCCACCTCCAGCGGCGAGAACCGGTCGCCCGACACCGTCACCTGGTCGAGGATGCGCCCGTGGTGGTGCACGAAGCCGTCCGGGTCGACGTGCACCAGGTCGCCGGTGCGCAGCCAGCCGTCCGCGTCCAGCACCTCGGCCGTGTGCTCCGGCTTGCCGAGGTATCCCGCCATCACCGAGGGGCCGCGCACGTACAGCGCCCCCGCCCCCACCGGGGGGATGCGCCGGCCGCGCAGTCCTCCCCCGGCGCCCACCGCGCCGGCGATGGATTCGACCGTGCCGATCGGGCCGCCGCGCCCGCCGGCGCCTCCGAGCACGCGTTCGACGCGCACGTCGATCTCGTACGGGTCCAGCACGACGCCGAGCGAACCGCGCCGACGCCGGGAGACGGTGTTGGAGATGAACGTGTGTCCGACCTCCGTGGTGCCGAGCCCGTCCAGGACCGGGCAGCCGAAGAACTCCTCGACCCGGTCGGCCAGCGACGGCAGCAGCGGCTCCCCCGCCGAGGCCGCCGCGCGCAGCCCGCGGAACGCCGCGCGCACCGGCTCGGGGTCGGGGGCGTTCACCAGCCGCGCGTACCACGTCGGCACGGTGAACAGCAGGGTCGGCCGGTGCAGCCGCGCCTGCTCGACGGCGCCCTCGACGCTCGGCGGGTCCGGCCACAGCACCGACGAGGCGCCGCAGAACATGGGGAAGAAGATCGTGGCGCCGAGGCCGTACGGATAGCACGCCTTGGCCAGTGAGAAGAGCACGTCGTCGGCGCTCACGCCCAGAGCGCCGATCGCCATGGCCCGGACGTAGACCTCCGGGTCGGCGTGCCGGTGCACCGCGCCCTTGGGCGGGCCGGTGGTGCCCGAGGTGTACTGCACGTACGCCGCCGCGTCGGGCGCCACGGACGCGGGGTCGGGCACGTGGGCGGGCTCGTCCGCCAGGTCCTCGGGGGTCAGGACGTGCGCGGAGGGGAAGCGGGCGGCCAGGTCGGCCGCGCACACCGCGGCGCTCGGCTCGGCGTCGGACAGCACGTGGGCGTGGTGCCGCTCGTCCTGCTCCGGCCCGGTCAGCACCGCGACCGCGCCGAGGCGCAGGGTGCCGAGCAGGGCCGCCGCATAGCCGATCGAGTCGGGCAGCGCGATGAGCACCCGGTCGCCGGCGCGCACCCCGGCCGCGTGCAGGACGCCGGACGCGCGGGCGGCCGCGTCGTGGACCTCGCCGTGGGTCACGATCCCGTCGCCGGTGCGGAACAGCGGGCGGTCGCGCCAGCCGTAGGTGTCCGCCCGCAGGGCGAGCGAAGCGGCGACGTTGCCATCCATGGCGAACCTCCGTTGTGCCTGGGGGCAATCAAGCGGAGATTACGCCGGGTAGGCGTACGGACACACGCCGTTCGCCATCTTTCGGTCTCGCCAAAGGCCGCAATGAGGACATAAGCCGCAGGGGGTTAAAGCGGCGAGCCCCTTCGCGCCGGGCGCCCCTCGGTGGTCAGGCGGCGAGGACGTCCCAGGCGCCGCCGCGCCACACCAGCAGGTCCCGCGACAGCATCTGCCCGGGCGGCACCTTCCACCCTGGACCGCCGTCGCCCTCGCTGCGCCCCTCGGCCCACACCTGCGCTACGGCCCAGCGCAGCTTGTCGATCCCGTCGGGGTGGCCGGCGCCGGACGCGACGAACACATCCCGCGCGGGCGTGGCGACGACCAGGTCGCCCTCCACGTCCTGCGCCAGCTTCTCCAGGAAGCCGTCGTCGAGCAGCAGCCCCGCCTCCAGGCCGCCGATCCGCGGCTGCGCGTCGCCCGCGCCCGGCACGGCGCCGAGCCGCACCGTGACGGCCCGCACGTCCGGGTACCAGCTGAGCGCCAGATCGGGCCGCCGGTTGCGCAGGTTGACGACGGCGTGGCGGCGCAGCTCCTCGGGGGCGACGCCCAGTTCCGCGCAGTGCCGCCGCGCGATGTGCTCGTACCGCAGGCCGCCCCCGCCCGCCCCGCCCGAAGGCTCGGCGGGCAGCTCCAGCGCGTACGTGACGTACAGGTCCCCCGCGAACGCTTCGCGGATCGGCTCCTCCTCGACGGGCAGCGGGAACTCCAGCTGCACCTCCGCCGGCACCCGGGCCTTCATCAACGGGACGATGAGACTGGTCCGCGGCTCGGTCACGGGTCGCTCCTCCTTGGGGCTCTCGGGTCTGCGCGGGGCGGCGCCAGGTCGGCGCGGGCGGCGCCCGGCCGTCCGCGCGATCCGGAGTGGATCACCTTAGCGCCGCCCCGCGGCGCGGCCGAAACTCCTGACCGGCCGTGGAGGATCCGTTGACCGCACCCGGTGACGACACCCGTGACGACACCCCGTGGCCACACACCCGTGGCCACTGCGGCCCCCGCGTCGGCTAGAAGCCGCTCAGCAGGGTGGGCAGCCCGGGCGGGGCGCCCTGCTCGATGAGCCGCCACACCGCGTCGGTGTCGAGGTGCTCCTCCACCAGGTCGCCGACCGTGTCGAACATCGCCGCGCGCTGCGCGGCGAACGACACGTCGGGCGCCGGGGTGAAGTCGCGGCCCGCGCACCGGGCGACGTCGGCCAGGAACGCGCGGCGGAAACCGTCGTTCTCCAGCGCGCCGTGCCAGGTCGTCCCCCACACCGCCCCCACGCGGCAGCCGTCCAGGAACGGGTCGCCGCCGAGCACCTCCACCACCCCGTGATGGATCTCGTAGGCGCGCACCGGCTGCCCGTAGGCGACCCCGGTGGGGCGGGCGAGCGTCTTTTCCCGCGCGAACACCACGCGCGTCGGCAGCAGCCCGAGGCCCTCGACGCGTCCCGCGCCCGACTCCACCTCGTCGAGGATCTCGCGGGCGAGCATCTGGTGGCCGCCGCAGATGCCGAGGACCGGCCGCCCCTCCCGCGCCCGCCGGACGATCGCGTCGGCCATGCCCCGCTCGCGCAGCCACGCCAGGTCCGACACGGTCGCGCGGGACCCGGGCAGCACGACCAGGTCGGCGTCCGCCAGGTCCCCCGGATCCGTCGCGTACCGCACCACGACGCCCGGCTCGCAGGTCAACGCGTCCAGGTCGGTGAAATTCGAGATGCGCGGGTAGCGGGCCACCGCCACGCGCAGGGTCTGCCTGCCGTAGGGGGCGCGCGCACCGGGGCGGGGCGCGTCCAGGGCGAGACCGTCCTCGGGGTCGATGTGCAGCCCCGGCCGCCACGGCAGCACGCCCAGCGTCGGCCGCCCGGTCAGCTCCGCCAGCCGCGCCAGCCCCGGCTCCAGCAGCTCCACGGCCCCGCGGAACTTGTTGATGACGAACGCGGCGACGAGGGCCTGGTCGGCGGGCTCCAGCAGCGCCACCGTCCCGTAGAGGGACGCGAACACCCCGCCGCGATCGATGTCGCCCACCACGACCACCGGGATGTCCGCGGCGCGGGCAAGGCCCATGTTGACGATGTCGCCGGCGCGCAGGTTGATCTCCGCGGGGCTGCCCGCGCCCTCGCAGATCACCACGTCGTGGGCGGCGCGCAGCTCGGCCAGGCTGTCGAGGACGACCTCCCGCAGCCGGCCCCGGTGCGCCCGGTACTCCACGGCGTCCACCTCGGCGACGGGGCGCCCGAGCACCACGACCTGGCTGCGCCGGTCGCTGCCGGGCTTGAGCAGCACCGGGTTCATCACCGCCCGCGGCTCGACGCCCGCCGCCTGCGCCTGCGCGTACTGCGCCCGGCCGATCTCCGCGCCGTCCGCCGTCACCATCGAGTTCAGCGACATGTTCTGGGCCTTGAACGGCGCCACCTTGACCCCGCGCCGGGCCAGCCAGCGGCACAGCCCCATGGTCACCAGGCTCTTGCCCGCGTCCGACGTCGTCCCCGCCACCAGCAGCGCCCCGCCGCCCATCACGCTCTCCTCCTGCCCGCGGCCACGGCGGCCGCCACCGCGACGGCCGCCAGCGTGACGGCCCTCGACAGCCGCACGGCCCGGCGGATGTCGGCCGTCTCGGGGGCGCGCCCGTCGCCCAGTTCGGGACGCTCCTCGACCCGTCCCCCGTACACGTTGACGCCCCCGAGCCGGACGCCCAACGCCCCGGCGAAGGCCGCCTCGCAGCGACCCGCGTTGGGGCTCGGATGCGCCGCCCCGTCGCGGCGCAGCGCCCGCCACGCCTGCCGGGCCCGCCCGCTCGGCGCGGCGCACGCCACGGTGAGCAGGCCCGTGAGCCGCGCGGGCAGCCAGTTGGCCGCGTCGTCCAGCCGCGCCGACGCCCACCCGAAGCGGACATAGCGCGGGTCGCGGTAGCCGACCATCGCGTCGAGCGTGTTGACGGCCCGGTACGCCAGCAGGCCCGGCACTCCCGCGACCGCGCCCCACAGCAGCGGCGCGACGGCCGCGTCCGAGGTGTTCTCCGCCACCGACTCGACCGTGGCCCGCGCCAACGCCTTCTCGTCCATGCCGTCGGGGTCGCGCGCGCACAGGTGCGACAGCCGCCGCCGAGCCGCGGCGAGGTCGCCGCCCTCCAGGAGACGCGCCATGTGGCGGCCCTCCCGTCCCAGCGACGTGCCGCCCAGCACCGCCCACGTCGCCGCCGCCGTCACCGCGGCCCGTGCCAGACGTCCCCGCGCCGCCTTCTCGGCGACGACGCCGAGCCCTGCCGCGCCGCCCACGAGAACCGCGGTGAACACCATGCCGCGCACCCGCGAGTCGCCGTGCAGGCGCCGCTCCAACGCCGACGCCGCACGGCCGAACGCCGCCACCGGATGCCCGCGCCGCGGATCGCCCAGCAGCGCGTCGAGCGCGACGCCCAGCAGCAGCCCTTCAGGCGACCCCGGCCCCACCCACTTCGATGTCATGGAGACATCTCTACGGCATGCCTACGGCATCGCGTCAGGCGAGGTGCGCCTCGAGGTCGTCCCAGTGGCGTTCCAGCCAGTCCTGGGCGCGGCGGATGCGGGGCCCGGCGCCGGCCCGCCACATGCGGGCCCATCCGCCGCCCCGGTGCTCGGCTCGGAAGCGCATCGCCGTGTAGGAGCGTTCGAACCGCAGCCGCGCCGCGGGCAGCAGGCGCCGCCTGCCGTCACGGTCCAATCCGTAGGCGTCGCAGAACAGCCGCAGCCTGGCGCCCACGTCCGCGTCGTACAGCCGCGCGTCCCGGTCGGCGGGGTCGGCGATCGGCGCCCAGTGCCGCAGCGCGGTCACCACGTCGTACAGCCGGGTCGTCGGACGCGCCAGGTCGAAGTCGATGAGCGCGACCGGCTCGCCCGCGCGGAACACCACGTTCTCGGGCGTCACGTCGCAGTGCCCGATGATCTCGGGTTCGTCGTCGAGGCCGGAGACGGCGATGTCGTCCCACGGCGCACCGGGCGGGGGATCGTAGGAGGCGACGGCGTCGTGGTAGCGCCGCAGCAGCCGCGCCACCCCCGCCAGCGCCTTGCCCGTCGCCGCGTACGCAGGCAGCGGACGGCGCGCGACCTCCCCCGGCACCCAGGTGAGGATCTCCCGGCCCCGGCCGTCCACGCCGAGCACGCGCGGCGCCCCGTCGAAGCCGACGCTCTCCAGATGTCGCAGCAGGCCGTGCACCGCCGGGCTGTGCGGACCCATGGGCCGTCGCACCGTGTCGTCCACCCGAACGACGCCCTCCGTGACGTCGCCGCCGGAGAGCGGAATCTCCACGTCCGCCACCACGGACACATGACCTTACGGCGCCCGGGCGGATCCGATCAGCCGATCAACGAAAACGCGCCCGCGGCTCGACCGAAGGCTTCCGCGCCCGGCGGCGGCGCCGCTGACATGCGACGAATCGGCCACGCGGCCGAGGACGGCGAGCAAAGGGCTCCGGCCGCGGCCGCGTGACCCATTCCGGCCGTCTGGGCGGCGGCCCGCGCCGACCCGGCCGTCTCGGCCGTGGAGAAGGGCGGTCCGGGCTCTCCGCCGCCGCCCGGCCCTCGCCCGAGGCGGGAAAATGCCTGTCGCACGCAGGTCAGGCGGAGTAGTACCCTCACCTCGGTAGCAGGCCCCGGTAGCTCAGTTGGACAGAGCGGCTGCCTTCTAAGCAGCGGGTCGCGGGTTCGAATCCTGCCCGGGGTGCCAGCCCTGACGCGCGGTGGGCTCCCAAGACTCCGGTCCATGGAGCCCACCGAAGCCGTCCGCATGATCCTCAGTGAAGCCGCCCCCTACCCCGAGCTGCTGCGGACCGCGCGCACGTCGCACGACGACCTGTCCGTCGGACGCACCGTCCACTACTCCGTCCTGAGCGGCATGCTGCGCGAGGCCGCGCGAAAGAACCTCTTCCCCGCGCTGCGCGCCCGGTACGGGGCCGAGTCCTTCGAGGACATGGTCGTCACGCTGGCCCGGGAGATCGACCGGCAGGCGCCGGTCGTCCGTCGGTGAACGCCGGCGCGCCGTGAAAAGGACGCCGCCGCACCGAGCGTCCTGCGGCGCGGCGGCGTGGCGCCACTAGGATGCCTGCCGTACCGGCACCCAGGACCATCCAGGCGGCCTGCGGATCGGCCCCGCGCCTCCGGCCGGCGACGGAAAGCAGCCGGTAGATTGCGACCCGGCCTCTTTTCCGGCTTTTCACGCCGTCCTTAGGCCGGAGCTGGGAAGGTGGTCGTCTCGTGGTGTCGTCGAGCCCGGAGCGAGTGAGGAAACATGCCTGAGGATGACAAGCCCCGGGGCGAGCCGGCGGTCAAGGCGAAGCTGCCGAGCGCCAAAAACATCCGCAGCCCGGAGTTCACCCCGCACGGCATCAGCGGCGGGCGCGGCCGCAGCCCCCGGCCGTCCGCGCTGACCGCCGCGCAGGCCCGCAGGCGCCGCCGCCTGAGCATCGCCGCGACGGTGGTGGCGGTGCTGGCCCTCGCGGGCGCCACGACGTGGTACGTCACCCGTCCCGGGCCGCAGATCGAGGTCACCGGCGCGTTCGGGCAGGCCCCCAAGGTCACCATCCCCAAGAGCCTGCTCCCCGACGGCAAGCTGAAGGTCACCGCGAAGATCAAGGGCACCGGCCGGAAGATCGCCAACGGCGACACGGCGCTGGTGAAGTTCGTCTTCTACCAGTGGTCCAAGGGCACCGACGACAAGGCCACCGAGAGCACCAGCAAGGAGATCCGGTCGTCGTACGAGCTGCCCGCCGGCGAGCAGGTCGTGCCGATGCAGATCGGCAAGACGGACGTCAAGGGCCTGGACAAGGGCCTGGTCGGGCAGACGGCGGGCAGCCGCGTCGTGCTGCAGGTGCCGCCGAAGGAGGGCTTCGGCCAGTCCGCCGCCCCGATGGGGATCGGCGAAGACGACTCGCTGGTTTTCGTGGTGGACATCCTGGCCGTCTACCCCAAGAACGCCGAGGCCCAGGGCACCCCGAAGCCGCAGAAGGACGAGGACCTGCCGTCCGTCGGCGCCATGGAGGCGGGCAAGGGCCCCAAGATCACCATCCCGAAGGCCGACCCGCCGAAGGACATGCAGGTCAAGACCATCATCGAGGGCAACGGCCCGAAGACCACCAAGGACGACACGGCGCTCGTCAACTACAAGGGCGTGATCTGGCGGGACGGCAAGGAGTTCGACAACAGCTGGAGCAAGGGCTCCCCCGCCATGTTCAAGCTCGACACCACCGAGGGCATGAAGGGCTTCTTCAAGGGGCTGCAGGGCCAGAAGGTCGGCAGCCGGGTCATGCTCGTCCTCCCGCCCGACGAGGGCTACGGCAAGGACGGCAACCCGCAGGCCGGGATCAAGGGCGACGACACCACGGTGTTCGTCGTGGACATCCTCGGCACTGTCCCCAAGTGACCCTCCGGTGAGGCCGCGCCCGAGGACGCGGCGCGGCGGACCGCCCACGGCATGACGCGCGACGGCGGGGCACCCGAGAGGGGCCCCGCCGTCGTCGTTCCGCCCGCCGATGCGATGCGTCGAGAACGTGATGCGCCGCGAACCTGATGCGCCGCGAACCTGATGTGCCGCGAACGTGATGTGTCGAGAACCACGCTGGGGACGGCGAGACAACCCTTCGCACCTTTTGATCGTCCCTGTAGTGAGAAGCCAACGGGAGTGCGCAGCGACCGGCCAGATTCCCCACTCCCCTCCGCTATCGTCTGTAACGAACTCGTCACGGGGGGCTTGTGAGCGACACTGACAGGAGCCCGGGAGGGACCGAGCCTGCCGGGCCGGACGAGGACAACCTCGACCAGAACCCCACGGCCGACACGGCCGATCCCGCGGACGGCGAGACCGCACCGCCCGCGACCGAGGCGGACACCGGGGACGGCGCCACGAGCTCCACCGAGAAGCCCGCCGACACCGCGGTGGCGACCGACGACGCGCAGGCCGACGCGCAGGCGTCCGAGGACACCGGCCGGTCCGAAGCCGAGGCCGCCGCCGCGTCCGCCACGGGCACCGCGTCCCCCGCCGACACCGCCGCCGACACCGAGGCGGAGACCGCCGAGTCCCCCGACTCCGGCACGGACACCGCCCCCGCCGTCCCGCCCGCCGGCGACGGCGCCGAGGCGACGACGCCTGACCTCGCCCCCGTCGAGTCTCCGGAGGACGCCGCACCCGACGGGGAGCCCGGCGTCTCCGACGAGGGGGCCGACGAGGAGCCGGGCACGGCCGACACGGCCGATCCCGGCGAGACCGTGACCCTGGCCGCGCCTTCTCAAGGCGAGGGGGACGCCGCCGCCGAGTCCGACTCCGACGACGGCGCGGCGCCCGGCGACGCGTCCGGCCGCCCCGACGCCGACACGATCGTCGTCACGGCGGCCGACACCGCGACGACCGCCACGGAGACGGGCACGGAGACGGGCACGGGGACGGGCACGGAGACGGGGACGGAATCCGGATCCGACGAGGAACTCGCCGCGGACGTCCTCGACCGGGACCACGACGGGGCCGTAGGGTCGGGCACCGTCGCGTCCTCGCACGACGCAGAGTCCGCCGCCGAGTCCGGCTCCGCACCGGACGACGCCCCCGACCACGCGGACGCCGCCGGGACCACGGTGCCGGACGCCGCCTCGGACCAGGGCGCCGCCGAAGACGCCACCGTCCCGAACGAGGGGGCCGCCGCGGCGACGACTCCCGACCTCACCGTC
The DNA here is from genome assembly GCF_001552235.1 of Actinomadura rubrobrunea NBRC 15275. Classification (NCBI taxonomy): domain Bacteria; kingdom Bacillati; phylum Actinomycetota; class Actinomycetes; order Streptosporangiales; family Thermomonosporaceae; genus Actinomadura; species Actinomadura viridilutea. The sequence goes on from NZ_BCQU01000116.1 coordinate 11,981, forward strand.
GTCGAGTCGTCCGATTCCGCGCACGCCTCCACCGCGTCCGCCGACTCGCCGTCCCCGTCGGAGAAGGCGAGCGCCGCCACCGGCGCCGCAGCAGTCCGCGAGGGCGACGGCGACGCAGCGGACGCGGCGGGCGTTGCCGACGGTGACGACGCGGGTACGAAGCAGAACAGCGCTTCGGCGACGGCGAAGACGTCCGCCGCCGAACCGAAGACCGACGTGAAGAGCACGGGGGCGGGCAAGCCCCCGAAGGGGCCGACCGGGAAGAGGCGGAAGGGGGGTATGGACGGCAGACGCGGCAAGCCGCGGGGCAAGGCGGCGCGCATCGGGCGGCGGGCGCTGTTCGTGCTGCTCGGCGTCGTCGGACTCGCCGTGGCCGCGTTCGGTGTGGCGTACCTGCTGACACCGGTCCCGTCCCCCCAGGAGGAGGCCCTCGCGCAAGGCCCCACGTTCCTGTACTCCGACGGCAAGACGCCGATCGCCAAGACCGGCGTCAACCGGGACGCGGTCCGCCTCCAGACGATCCCCAAGGGCGTGCGCGACGCGGTGATCGCCGCCGAGAACCGCAGCTTCTACGAGGATCCCGGGGTGTCGCTGCAGGGCACCCTGCGCGCCTTCTGGTCGACGGTCTCCGGCGAGCAGCTGCAGGGCGGGTCCACCATCACCCAGCAGATGGTCCGCAACTACTACGGCGGCATCGGCAAGGAGCGGTCGATCAGCCGCAAGCTCAAGGAGATCATGGTCTCCTTGAAGGTGGGCCGGGAGAAGTCCAAGGACTGGATCCTGGAGCAGTACCTCAACACCATCTACTTCGGCCGCGACGCCTACGGCGTGCAGGCCGCCGCGCGGGCGTACTACGGCAAGGACGTGAGCCGGCTGACCCCGGCCGAGGGGGCGTACCTGGCGGCGGCGATCCAGCAGCCGAGCAACTTCGCCGACCCGACCGGCTCCACGCGCGCCTACGCCGAGGCCCGCTGGCGCGCCGTGCTGAACAACATGGTCCGCGACGGCGCGATCACCTCGGAAGAGGCGGCGCGGATGACGTTCCCGCAGCCCATCAAGCAGAAGGTCACCAACATCCTGGGCGGCCAGAAGGGCTACATGGTCAACGTGGCCAAGCGCGAGCTGATCGAGCGGCGCGGCTACACCGAGGACGAGATCAACCGCAGCGGCCTGAAGATCACCACCACGTTCGACAAGGAGCTGATGGACGCCGCGCAGGAGGCGGTGCGCGGCACCCTGCCGAAGGGGATGAACCGCAAGATCCGCACCGGGCTGGTCTCGATCGACCCGGCCACCGGGCAGGTCGTGGCGTTCTACGGCGGGCGCGGCTACCTGGAGGAGGCGCTCAGCAGCGCGTTCAGCGACTGGGCGCAGGCGGGGTCCGGGTTCAAGCCGATCGTGCTGGCCGCCGCGCTGGACAGCGGGATGAGCCTGAACACCTACGTGGACGGCAGCTCGCCGCAGTACTACAACGGCACGCCGATCCACAACGACGGCAACCGCAGCTACGGCACGATCAATCTGGTCACGGCCACGCAGAACTCGGTCAACACCGCCTACGTCAACCTCGGCCAGCGGGTCGGCCTCAACAAGGTCACCAAGATGGCCGAGAAGATGGGCATCCCGAAGGCGCAGCTGACCGCCAACGGCGCCAACAACTACCCGACCTTCCCGCTGGGGACGATCTCGGTGCACCCGGTCCAGCAGGCGGGCGTGTACGCCACGTTCGCGGCCGAGGGCGTGTACCGCACGCCGTACGTGGTGAAGTCGGTCACCGACAACACCGGCAAGACCACCACCTTCACGGAGAAGGGGCGGCGGGTGTTCGACGAGCAGGTGGCGCGGGACGCCACGTTCGCCATGCGGCGCGTGGTGGAGGCGGGCACCGGCCAGAACGCCCGGCTGGCCGACGGCCGGGACGTGGCGGGCAAGACCGGCACCACCGACGAGGGCCGGGCGATCTGGTTCAACGGGTTCATCCCGCAGCTGGCGACGACGGTGGCGATGTTCCGCAGCGACGGCAAGCCGCTGGTCATCCCCGGGTACGGCGTGTACGGCGGGCAGCTGCCCGCGCAGATCTGGAACGCCTACGTCAGCCGCGCGGTGAACCTCAAGCACATCGAGCCCAAGGACTTCGGTCCGCCCTCGGTGTCCCCGGGGAGCTACGACGGCGACGCGTACGACCGGCAGAACGGCGCGCCGACGACGCGTGACCCGGAGCAGCGTCCGTCCACGCCGCAGCGTCCGGTCCGGCCGAGGCCGCCGGTGGACTCCCCCAGCGAACCGGAGACCCCGTCCGACGGGGGCACCGGAGGCGGCGACGGCGGCAACGACGGGGGCGTCGACGACCCCGGCGGCGGACGCGGAGACGGCGGAGACGGCGGCATCGTCACCCCGCCGCGCCCGGAGACCCGCGACTAGCATCCGCGCGCCCGACGTCCGGCGTGCCGCGTCCGCAAGCGGGCCGCTCGCGCCGGCGGACGACTCGTGCGGGCGAACGGCTGCGGCGCCTAGCGACACCGCGGTCGGCCCCCTGTAGGCCGAGACCGTGAGAGGGGCCCGGCGAAACACCTCGCCGGGCCCCTCAGCACGTTCGCTGCCTCTTCGCGCCGCCGCAAGGGCTCCGCAGGTCCGCAGGCGACGCCCGCTCGAGGGTTCTCCTCGCACGGCATCGGCCCGCTCGAAGGGGTGCGCACCCGCCGGCAGGCTCGGCGCCCGCTTGCCGGCGAGCGCGCTAGTCGCAGGCCTTGCCGATGCGGTCGGGGGCGTCGCTCATCACGGCGTTGAGCTGTGACGCGTCGCCGGTGCCCACACCGGCGGCGGCGCCGCGCAGGCGGGTCGCCTCCGTCTTGAGCGCCTTCTTCAGCTTCTCGTCCTCCGCCTGGCGGGCCAATCCGTCGATGCGTCCGGCGAACTGGTCGGTGGCCTGCCGCCACTGCGCCGGGTCGTTCGCCGACACGGTCCGCACCTGGGTGAGGTACTGCTGGAAGGCCTTCTTGGTGTCGGCGCACACCTCGTCGGTGTTGCCGGCCCCGCACCCGGTCAGCGTCCAGGCCGCGCCGAGCAGCGCCAGCCCGTGGGCCAGCCTCACGGCCGTCCCGTACCGCATCGCATCCCCCCTTCGATCGCCCATCGGCTCCGCATATACTTCCGCACAAGGTCAAGAGCGCCAGCGTCAAGCCCCGGCTCGCTGGCCGGCAACCCTTCGTCCGCGATGGGGTGCCCCGGGTGAGGACCTGGCCGGACGACGCGGAACGCGTCCGGCAAGCGCGGATCCCGCGGACTCCTCCCGGGATCCCTGGATCCTGAAGGAGGTCGTACGCATGTCCACTGCCGCCACGCTCACCCACGTCTCCCCTCTGCAGCCTTGGACGCCGAAAGACGCGTCGGCGCCCACTCGGCTGCCGAAAGTGGTCGGCGCGGACGTCCCGGTGCCGCTGGAGGACGGACGCCGGGTCCCGTACGCCAACTTCGACTACGCCGCCAGCGCGCCGTGTCTGGAGGCGGTGCAGGAGGCCGTCACCCGGGCGCTGCCGTACTACAGCAGCGTGCACCGCGGCGCCGGGTACGCCTCTCAGGTCACCACCGCCGCGTACGAACGCGCGCGCGAGACGGTTCGGTCGTTCCTCGGCGCCTGGGAACGGGCGTCGGTGGTGTTCACCCGCAACACCACCGACGCGATGAACCTGCTGGCGCACGCGCTCCCGCCCGGCACCACCGTCGTGGTGTTCGAGACCGAGCACCACGCCACCCTCCTGCCCTGGAAGCGCGCCGTGCGGCTGCCCGCGCCCGCCACCCCGTCCGAGGCGATCGCCGCCGCCGACCGGGCGCTGGCCGCCGCGCCGCAGGGCCCGCGGCTGCTCGTGGTCACGGCGGCGTCCAACGTGACCGGCGAGCTGTGGCCGATCGGCGAGCTGGCGCAGGCGGCGCGGCGGCGCGGCGCCCGCATCGCCGTGGACGCCGCCCAGCTCGTCCCGCACCGCCCCCTGGACATGTCCGCGCTCGGCCTGGACTACGTCGCGTTCTCCGGGCACAAGCTGTACGCGCCGTTCGGCGCGGGAGTGCTGGCGGGGCGGTCCGACTGGCTGCGCGCCGCCGAGCCGTACCTCAAGGGCGGCGGCGCCAGCGCCTCGGTGGGGGAATCGACCCGCTGGGCGGCCGACCCGCAGCAGCGGCACGAGGCGGGCACCCCGAACGTGCTGGGCGTGGTGGCGCTGGCGGCGGCGTGCGAGACCCTGACCGCGGCCGGGTGGGACGCGCTCGTCGCCCACGAGGAGCGGCTGCTGGCCCGGCTGCGCCGCGGACTGGCCCGCATCCCGGCGGTTCGGGAACTGAACCTGTGGGGGGAGCGCCACCCGCGCGTCGGTATCGTGTCCTTCACCGTCGACGGCTGGAACGCGCGCGACGTGGCGCTTAGGCTGTCCGGTGAGCACGGCATCGGCGTCCGGGACGGGAAGTTCTGCGCTCATCCCTTCGTGCGGCGCCTGCTGGCCGACCGGCCGGCCGACCGGTCCGGCGCGGCGCACGCGGCCGGAGAGGGCGGCTGCGCGAACGCCTCCGCCCCGGACTCGGCGGTTCGGGCCAGCCTGGGCCTGGGAACGACCGAGGAGCACGTCGACCGCCTGGTCGACGCGCTGGGCGAGCTGGCGCGCTCCGCGGGCTCCGCGCCGGTGCACGCAGGTTCGCGGGTCCGTCCGCACGGACGCGCGCCGGAGGCCGCGGCCCGGCGGGGATAGCCGACGCCGCCTCGCAGCCGCGTCCGGGAGCGCGGAAGTCGAGACCCTTTCGCCCTGTTCGCCCATGTAGCGTAGGCAAGTCCGTACCTAGACGCGTCAGGGCGGGGTACAGCAGGGACAGCGCGGCTTGAATCAGGGGGGTGGCGACCGTGGCCGACGCGTGGCGACCCACGTCGGAACTGGAGCGCCGACTGCACGAGACGGTGCGGGCGGGGGACCCGGAGGCGTACTTCCGTCTGCTCGCCGAGAGCGAGCTGGTGCTGCCCGTGCCCCCGGACCTCATCGACGACGTGCTCGCCAACCAGGCGCAGCCGACGTGGCCGACCCAGGACGAGGACGGCCGCACCCACGTGCTGGCCTACACCTCGCCCGCCGCCATGCGCGCCTGCCTCGGCCCGGCCTACCAGCACTTCGTCCGGTTGAAGTTCGCCGACCTGGCGCAGAGCTGGCCGCATCCGCGCTGGTGGCTGGCGGTCGACGCGCCCGCCCGCGACCTTCGGGACGTGGCGCTGCCGATCGAGGGTCGGCTGCCCGGCTGGTTCGTCCGGCAGCTCGCCGACGGCGACCCCCGGCCGCCGCGGGCCGGCCGTCCCCTCGCCGCGCCGGCCGCGGTCCCCTCCGCCGGCGCCCCGTCGCAGGACGCGCCGTCCAGCGTCCCGAACGCCGTCCCGACCGGCGTCCCGACCGACGGTCAGCCGTCGGACGTCGCGTCCCGAGACGTCCGGTCGGCCGAAGCGACCGGTGCGCACGCGCTGCCCACCGTCCCTCGCACGGAACCCGCGGCCGACCGGACGGCCGCGCCCGCATCGGCCGGTGACGTCCCGGCGCCTGGTGACGTCCCTGGCGCCAGTGAGCCCGCGACGCCCGCAGTGCCGAACGCCGCGCAGGGACCTTCCGCTCCCGCGTCCCCCGCCGCCGCGCCGAACGAGCCTCCGGCCGCCCCACCGGTGGAGCCGCCCGCACCGCCGGCGCCGGAGACCTCTCCCGCCCCGCAGCCGTCCGACGCGCAGCCTCCGGCCGCCCCGGCGCCCGACGCGCAGGGTCCGGCCGCCGGGGACGCCCCGGCGGCGCAGCCGTCGGCCCCGGCCGAGCCGTCCTCGGGCGGCGGGGCGGAGCCTCCCGCCGATCTTCCGGCGCCCGGCGACCGTCTCGTCGCCCGGGCACCGGCGCCCCCGCCGGCGCCGGACGACACGCTCGTGGACGTCCCGGCGATCGTCGACGAGCCCGCCGCCGAGTCCGCGCCCTGGGAGGAGCTGCAGGACCAGCACCGCGACCTGCCGCCCCGCAAGGAGCGCCGCTCGCAGTTCCGCCCCGCCAACGACGTCGAACGGGAGCTGCTGCGCGCGGCCGCCAACAACGACCACGACCTCTTCCTGCAGACGCTCGCGGACGCCGAACTGCTCCTGCCCGTCCCGGAGGACACCGACTACACGCTGCGTCCCGGACGGCCCGGCTTCCCGTGGCTGGTGCGGGAGGTCGAGGGCGGTCCCGTCGTCCCGGTGTTCACCTCGCCCGAACGGCTGATGGAGGCGGCCGAGCCGCTGGGGTTCGGGCGCGAGTTCATCCGGGTGCCGTTCACGGTGCTGCTGCGGTACTGGCCCGACGACGGCCACGCGCTGGCGGTCAACTCCGGGTCCCCGGCGGGCGGCACCGTCGTGGCCCAGCAGCTCCCCGGGCTGGCGCGCTGGGCCGACCAGCGCGCGGCCCGCCGCCTGTCGGAGAACTTCGAACCGCAGAACGACGTGGAGCGCAAGCTGTTCGAGGCGGCGACGCGGCGCGACACCGACGCGTTCTTCAAGATCCTGCTGGGCGCGCAGGTGCTGGTGCCCGCCGACCCGGAGACGCCGTGGGGCATCACCCCGGACGACCCGGAGTTCCCCTGGGGCCCGGTGCGGGTGCACGGCGCCGCGTCCGTGCAGGTCTTCACCTCGTTGAAGTGGATGAACGAGGCCCTCGGCTCGTCGCGCTTCGTGATGCCGGGCTTCCTGGACATGGTGGCCGCGTGGCCGGACGCCGAGTGGACGCTGGTGCTCAACCCCGGCACGCCCATCGACGCGACCATGCCCGGCGAGCAGGTCCGGGCGCTGAGCGGCACGGCCGGCACCGCGGCGTCCCCCGGGGAGAAGGCCGCCGCACCGCCCGCCGCGTCGCCTGCCGCGTCGGAGCCGGCCGCGTCCGCGGAGGCGGCCGCGTCCGTGGAGGCCGCGGCGCCGCCCGCGGCCCCGGCGGAGCAGCCGTCCGGCGCCCCGTCCGTCACCACCCCGGACCTCGGCGACCTGGCCGGTCTCGTTTCGGCCGACCGCTCCCGCGACGCCGAGCCGTCGCCGGCGCCGCGCGCGGAGGACCGGCCGCCGTCCGGCGAAGCGCCGCACGCGCCCGACCGTCCCCGCGGCGCCGAGTCTCCGCTCGACTCCGGGCCGCGGCGTGCGCCCGAGCCGCCGCAGGCGCCGGACCTGCCGCGCATCACCGATCCGCTCGCCCCCGGTCGGCCGTTCGCCCCTGAACCGCCGCCCGCCTCCGGGCAGCCGCACGCCGCCGAACCGGCGCCGAGTCCCGGGCAGCCGCTCGTGCCGGAGCCGCCGCGGTCCCCGGAATCGGCGCCCGCGCCGGAGACGACCCCGGCCGACGCGTCGCGGGGGGCGCCTCCCGCCGAAACGCCGCGTCCCGTGGAGGCCCCGCCGGCGGCCGGCGCTCCGCCGGTCGGCTCCCCCATGGGCATGCCGCCGGCGCCCGAGGCCCCCCAGCCTCCCGCGCACGGTCCCGACCCGCGGCCCGCGGACCGGCAGGCCGGGCCGCGCCCCGGCGAGCAGGCCCC
>NZ_BCQU01000117.1:0-18499 GCF_001552235.1 Actinomadura rubrobrunea NBRC 15275
GGGCGCCGCTCGCTGCGGGCGGCCGTCCCGCTCGCCGCCGCCGTCTGGGCCTACGACCTGCTGCTCAAGCCGACGCGCGCGGCCCCGGCCGCGATGGCGCTGTGCCGAGGGCTGGACGTCATGCTCGGCGCCACCGCCGGCGAGGCCGGGCGGCGGCGGGCGGCGCTGCCCGCCGCGCTGGCCGTCGGCGCGCACACCTACGCCGTCACGCTGCTCAGCCGCGGCGAAGTGGGCGGGGCGACGCCGCGCCGCGTGGGGCTGGCCGCGGCGGCCGCGGCCCCGGTCGTCCCGCTGGCGCTGGCCCAGATCGCCGGGCGCGGGCCCGGCGGGGCCGAGACGTCGCGCGTCGCGCGGGGGGTGGCGACGGGCCTGCTCGGCGCGTACGCCGCCGCGGTCGGCGGGCCGCAGGCGGCGGCGGTGCGGGAACCGAGCGCGGAGCGGATCCGGCGGGCCGTCGGCGCGGGCATTCTGGGCCTGATCCCGCTGCAGGCCGCGCTGACCGCCGCGCGCGGGCATCCGCTGGCCGGGCTGGCGCTCGTCCCCGCGCATCCCCTGGCCCGGCGGCTGACGCGGAAGGTGTCCCCGACATGACGCTGCGGTTCGGCTACGGCACCAACGGCTTCCCCGACCACCGGCTCGACGACGCGCTGGCGGTGCTGGCGGACCTGGGGTACGACGGCGTCGCGCTCACCCTCGACGTGCGGCACCTCGACCCGTTCGCGCCCGACCTGCCGCGCGCCGTCGACCGCGTCGCGGCCCGCCTGGACGCGCTGGGCCTGTCGGTGGTGATCGAGACGGGGGCGCGGTACCTGCTGGACCCGTGGCGCAAGCACCAGCCGACGCTGCTGTCGGCGGACGGCGCGGACCGCCGCGTCGACCTGCTGCTGCGGGCCGTGCGCATCGCCGCCGATCTCGGCGCGCAGGCGATGTCGTTCTGGAGCGGCGCGGCCGTCGGGTCCGATCCGCCGGACGTCCTGTGGGATCGGCTGACGCGCGGCTGCGAGCGGGTGCTGCGCCTGGCCGACGAGCGGGACGTGACGCTGGCGTTCGAACCCGAGCCCGGGATGTTCGTCGACACCATCGACGGCTACGAGCGGCTCGCCGCGCGGCTCGGCGCCCCGGCGCGCTTCGGGATCATGCTCGACATCGGGCACTGCCGGTGCCTGGAGCCCGAGCCGGTGCCCGACTGCGTGCGCCGGGCCGGGCCGCGGCTGACGGGCGTGCAGATCGAGGACATGCGGCGGGGCGTGCACGAGCACCTGGAGTTCGGCGCCGGCGAGATCGACTTCCCGCCGGTGATGAAGGCGCTGGAGGAGACCGGCTACACGGGGCTGGTCTCGGTGGAGCTGCCCCGGCACGGCCACGACGCGCCGGGGGCCGCCCGCCGCTCGCTGGAGTTCCTCAAGGAGGTCTCATGACGCGCGAGGAGGTGCGCGCCGAGCTGGCGGCGGCGCTCGAGCCGGCGCTGACCGCCGAGGCGTCGGCCTGGCTGGCCGACGCGCGCAAGCGGATCGCCGGGGACGCCGACGCCGCGGCGGTGCTGCTGCCCGCGGCGGGGCGCCGCTGCGGCCGCGACCCGCGGCCCCTGTCCGTCGGCGACGCGGCGTCCGGCGGCCTGCCCTGGACGGTGGAGGACGCGGCGCGCGTGCTGATGCTGCTGGAACTGCCCTGCACCGGTGACGCGCTGGCCGCGCGGCTCGACGACCTCTACTGGCACGGCGACGCGAACGAGCGCAGGGCCGTGCTGCGGTCGCTGGACGCGTTGGGGGCGGAGGTCGGCGACGCCGCGCTGCCGCTGCTGAACGACGCGCTGCGCACCAACGACACCCGGCTGGTGGCCGCCGCCCTCGGCCGGTACGGGGCGGAGCGGCTGCCCGCCCACAACTGGCGGCAGGCCGTGCTGAAGTGCGTGTTCGTCGGCGTGCCGCTGTCCGTCGTGGCCGGTCTGGACGACCGCGCCGACGGCGAGCTGACCCGGATGATGACCGACTACGCGCGCGAGCGCACCGCCGCAGGCCGCGACGTCCCCGCGGACGTGGCCCGTTTCCTGGAGGTCCGGTGAGAATCTTCGACCCGCACATCCACATGACCTCGCGTACGACCGACGACTACGAGCGGATGTACGAGGCCGGGGTGCGCGCGCTGGTGGAGCCGGCGTTCTGGCTCGGCCAGCCGCGCACGTCGGTCGGCTCGTTCGTGGACTACTTCGACGGGCTGGTGGGTTGGGAGCCGTTCCGCGCCGCGCAGTTCGGCATACGGCACCACTGCACGATGGCGCTCAACCCCAAAGAGGCCAACGACCCGCGTTGCCGTCCCGTACTGGAGCTGCTCCCCCGCTACCTGGAGAAGGACGGGGTGGTCGCCGTGGGCGAGGTCGGCTACGACTCGATGACCCCGGAGGAGGACGAGGTGTTCGCCCAGCAGCTCGCCCTCGCCCTGGAGCACGACCTGCCCGTCCTGGTGCACACCCCGCACCGCGACAAGGCGGAGGGCACGCGCCGCTCGCTCGACGTGGTGCGCGAGTCCGGGCTGCCTCCCGAACGCGTCGTCCTGGACCATCTCAACGAGGTCACCGTGAAGATGGTGGCCGAATCCGGGTGCTGGATGGGGTTCTCCATCTACCCCGACACCAAGATGGACGAGGACCGCATGGTGGCGATCCTGCGCGAATACGGCACCGAGCGGATGCTGGTGAACTCGGCGGCCGACTGGGGGCGCAGCGATCCGCTCAAGACCCGGCGCACCGGGGACGCCATGCTCGCCGCGGGCTTCACCGAGGACGACGTGGACCGCGTGCTGTGGCGCAATCCGGTGGAGTTCTACGGCCAGAGCGGGCGGTTGACGCTGGACGCGCCCCTCGATCCCGGGACGCTGTTCGAGGGCAACTCGGTGCTGCGCGGCACGCCCGCCTGACCTCGCGGAGGACGCGCATCATGCGGCTGCGTCATCGCGACGGCACCGTCGTGCATCTCGCCTACTGCGCCAACGTCCACCCGGCCGACGACTTCCCCGGCATCCTCGACAGGCTGCACCGGTACGCGATACCGGTGCGGCGCCGTCTGGGTGTGCCGCGGCTGTCGGTGGGGTTGTGGCTGCCCCGCCCTGTGGCGGCGGCGCTCGCAGCCGATCCCGGTGCGTTGGACAAGCTGCGCGCCGCCCTTTCCGAAGGCGGCCTGGAGGTGGTGACGCTCAACGGGTTCCCCTACGCGGGCTTCGGCAAGGAGGTCGTCAAGACCGACGTGTACCTGCCCGACTGGGCCGACCCGGACCGCCTCGCGTACACGCTCGACCTTGCGGCGGTGCTCGCCGCGTTGCTGCCGGACGACGTCGTCCGCGGCAGCGTCTCGACGCTCCCCCTGGGCTGGGCGCCATGGTGGGACGCCGAGCGGCAGGACCGGGCGCGCCGCCACCTGGACGAGCTCGCCGCGGGGCTGGCCGACCTGGAGCGGCGCACCGGACGGACCATACGGGTCGGCCTGGAGCCTGAGCCCGGCTGCGTCGTGGAGACCACGGCGGACGCCGCCCGCCTCCTCAACGGCGTGGACACTGCGCGGCTGGGCGTCTGCCTGGACACGTGCCATCTCGCCGTCGAGTTCGAAGACCCGGGCGAGGCGCTGGCCCGCTTGGACGCGGCCGGGCTGCCGGTGGTGAAGACCCAGGCGTCCGCCGCGCTGCACGCCTCCGACCCGTCGGCGGCGCGGAAGGCGCTCGAAACGTTCGCCGAGCCGCGCTACCTGCACCAGACACGGGCGCACACGGCCGAGGGCGTGCTCCGTGCGGACGACCTGCCGGATGCGCTCAACGACGGCCTGCCGGCGCACGGGCCCTGGCGTGTCCACTTCCACCTTCCCCTCCACGCGGATCCGCCCGCGCCGCTCTCCAGCACCCGCACCGTTCTCGGCGCCGCGCTGGACGCCCTGCTGGGCGGTCCGGCGGCGCGCACCGACCACGTCGAGGTGGAGACCTATACCTGGACCGTGCTGCCGGGCGACCGGCCGGACCTGGTCGACGGCATCGCCGCCGAGCTCGGCTGGACCCGCGACCGGCTGCTCGGGCTCGGGCTCACCGAGGAGAACGCATGACCACACCGCTCGTGGTGCTCGACGTCGTGGGCCTCACCCCGCGGCTGCTGACGCACATGCCCAACCTGTCCAAGCTGGCCGCCGACGGCTTCCAGGCGGAGCTCGGCACCGTGCTGCCCGCCGTGACGTGCTCGGTGCAGTCCACCTTCCTCACCGGGGAGATGCCCAGCGGGCACGGGATCGTCGCCAACGGCTGGTACTTCCGCGAGCTGGGCGAGGTGTTCCTGTGGCGGCAGCACAACGCCCTCGTCGGCGGCGAGAAGGTGTGGCACGCGCTGCGGAAGCGCCACCCCGGCTACACCGTCGCCAACGTGTGCTGGTGGTACGCCATGGGCGCCGACGTCGACTGGACCGTGACGCCCCGTCCCATCTACTACGCCGACGGGCGCAAGGAACCCGACTGCTACACCCACCCGCCTTCGCTGCACGACCGGCTCACCTCGCGCCTGGGCGACTTCCCGTTGTTCACCTACTGGGGGCCGCGCGCCGGGTTGTCGTCGTCCCGCTGGATCTGCCGTGCCGCCCGGATGCTGCTGGAGGAGGAGCGTCCCGACCTCACCCTCGTCTACCTGCCGCACCTGGACTACGACCTGCAGCGGTACGGCCCCGACGACCCCCGCGCCGCGCGGGCCGCGGCCGAGTTGGACGAACTGATCGGCCCTCTGCTGGCGGCGGCGCGCGCCCGGGGCGCGACGACGGTGGCGTTGTCGGAGTACGGCATCACCTCCGTGTCGCGTCCGGTGGAGATCAACCGGGTGCTGCGCCGCGCGGGCCTGCTGCACGTCTACACCCAGGACGGCATGGAGTACCTGGACCCGTGGACGTCCCGGGCGTTCGCCGTGGCCGACCACCAGATCGCGCACGTGTACGTCCGGGACCCGTCGGACGTCCCCCGCGTCCGCGCGCTGCTCGACGAGCTGGACGGCGTGGAGCAGGTCCTCGACGAGGCGGGCAAGGCCGAGGCGGGACTGGACCACGAACGTTCCGGCGAGCTCGTCGCGATCGCCGAGCCCGACGCGTGGTTCGCCTACTACTACTGGCTGGACGACGCCCGCGCCCCCGACTTCGCCCGGCTCGTCGAGATCCACCGCAAGCCCGGCTACGACCCGGCCGAGCTGTTCATGGATCCCGACGACCGGACCGTCCAGCTGCGCGCCGCGCTGGCCCTGGCCCGCAAGAAGCTCGGCATGCGCTACCTGATGAACGTCGTCCCGCTCCACGGGAGGCTGGTGCGCGGCAGCCACGGGCGGCTGCCCGCCGATCCGGCGGACGGGCCGGTGCTGCTGTGCTCCGATCCGTCGGCGGCCCGGGAGCGGTACCACGCCACCGAGGTCAAGCAGCTGCTGATCGACCTGAGCACCTGAATCCGAAGGGGATTCCGGCTACTCTGCCACGGTGCATCCCCCTTCATACGCTTCCTCCCCCGCGGCCCGGTTGGGCTGGCTGGACGCGCTCCGGGGGTGGGCGGCGATGCTGGTGGCGCTGCACCACGCGTTCTACGTCTTCCTTCCGGACCTGCAGGTGGCGCTGGCGGGGCGCTTCGACCCCGGCCACTACGGCGTGCTGGTGTTCTTCCTCGTCAGCGGGTACATCGTGCCCGCCTCGCTGGAACGGCACGGCAGCGTGCGCGTGTTCTGGATCAGCCGGTTCTTCCGCCTGTACCCCCTGCTGGCCGTGGCGTGCCTGCTGGGGGTGCTGCCGTTCCTGCTGGGCGTACGGGGGCTGCGGGCCGGCCTGGAGGAGTTCGACCCGCTGACGGCGGTCGTGGCGCACGCCACGATGCTCCAGGACCTGCTCGCCGTGCCCAACGCGATCAACGTCCTGTGGACGCTGTCGTACGAGATGGCCTTCTACCTGCTGGTCGTCGCGCTGTGGGCGGTGGGCTGGCAGCGCCGCTCCGCGCCGATCGCCGCCGGCCTGGCGGTGCTCGCGCTGCCCGCGGGGCTGCTGCCGGCGGCGCTGCTGGCGCGCACGGCGGGCGTCGGGCCCGTGGTCGCCGCGGCGGCGGCCGTGCTGGCGGTGGCGGTCGCCGCGGCGATGTCGGAGCGTCCCGGGCCGCGCACGGCGGGCGGGCTGCTCGGTGGGCTGCTGGCCCTCGCGCTGGTCGCGGCCAACAGCCGCGTCGAGCCGTGGGAGGGGGCGGTGATGCTGGCCGTCATGTTCGCCGGCACCGCCGTCTACCGCGCCGAGCGGGGGCAGGTGTCGCGGCGGGCGACCGCGTTGGGCCTGGGCGCGGTCGCGGCGGCGTCGCTGGCCGCCGTGGCGTGGGCTCCGCGCCAGGATGCGGCGGGCGCGCAGACGTGGCAGGCCCGGTGGATCTGGACGAGTTCGCTGCTGCTGGCCGCCGCCACGTTCGGCGCGGCGTGGCTGCTGCGGCGCCGGCGCTTCCCGCGATGGGCGACCGGGCTCGGCACCGCGAGCTTCTCGGTCTACCTGCTGCATCCGATCCTGCTCATGGTGGCGGCGCAGTTCCTGGGCAGGACCGGCCGCATGGACGTGCCGGGCATGCTCGTCTTCGTGGCGGCGCTGGTGGCGCTCAGCGCGGCGTCCTACCGCTGGATCGAGGCGCCCGCCCAGCGCGCCGGACGACGCCTGGCCAGGCGCGCCGTCCGCGGTCGGGTGGACCGCTCGCCCGTCGCGACCGCAGTGCCCCGCTAGCGTCCCGACTCTCCAGGGACAGGGACGCGGAAGACCCGCAACTGGAGGGCGAGGGTGGCGTAGTAGCCGACGATGGCGGTCAGTTCGAAGACGCCGTCGGCGCCGAGGACGTCGACGGCTCGCGCGTACTCCTCGTCGGTCAGGTCGTGGCGCTCGGCCAGCGTCCGTGTGGTGACCGCGACGACCCGTTCCCGCTCGTCGGCGAACACGCCGCTGAACACGTCGTCGTCGCCGTCCCGCAGCGCGCGCAGCTCCTCGTCGGTGAGCCCGGCGGCCCGGCCGGCCGCCTCGTGGGCGTGCCGTTCGAAGGCGCTGTCCCACACGGCGGCGACGACCAGAATCGCGATCTCCCTGCAGCGGGCCGGCAGCGCGCCCCGGTAGCGGATGGCGGCGCCGAGTCCCTGGAGGGCGTGCCCCAGGGTGGGGCGCAGCAGCATCGCGTTGAACGGCCCGTGCAGCCCGCCCGCGTCGTCCGTCAGCGCGAACGGCCCGTTGCCGCGCGGCCCGGACACGATCTCCTCGTACAGGGCGCGCTGCTCGGCGTCGAGCTCGTCGGGCCGCAGCCTGCGCAGCCTCGGCGGCGCCTCGTCGCTGGACATCCCTCGAACCTCGCTCCCGCAGGCGCGGCGTCCTTCCGCCGGTCCTTGCGCCAGTCCTTGCGCCAGTCCTTCCGCCGGACCTTCCGGCAGCTTACGCGTCACCTGGCGGAGCGGCGGGAAGAAGCCGCCGCGCGGCTGTCGATCTCCGCGTGTCGGCGGGCACATCTAAGATCAACCCGTTTCGGAGGAGGCTGAGATGACCGCTACTGAAGATCCCGTCGAGACCCGTGTCGGCCCGCCCCCGCCGTTCGATCCGGAGCTGGAGGCCGGGCGGGCCCTGATGCGCGAGGAGCTGTCGCGTCTGACGACGCTCGAGGCCATCCCCGAGTGCCGGGAGAGACGGCCGGGTCCCCCGGTCACCGACGAGGATCTGCGGCGGGGCGGGGCCTTCGAGGTCGAGGAGCGCAGGGTGCCCGGGCCTCCCGGCGCCCCCGACGTCCCCCTGCTCATCTGCCGTCCGGTCGACGTCGCGGCGCCGTATCCGGCGATCTACTACATCCACGGCGGCGGCATGATCATGGGCGATCCCCGGTCGGGCCTGCCCGACATGGCGCTGCCGGCGGCCGAGGAGCTGGGCATGGCGGTGGTCTCGGTGGACTACCGGCTGGCGCCCGAGCATCCGCACCCGGCGCCCGTGGAGGACTGCTACGCCGGGCTGGTCTGGACGCACGAGCACGCCGCCGAGCTCGGCGTCGACCCCGCCCGCATCGTCATCGCCGGGACCAGCGCGGGCGGCGGCCTGTCGGCGGCGGTGGCGCTGTTGGCCCGCGACCGCGGCGGCCCGCCGCTGCTGGCGCAGATGCTGCTGTGCCCCATGCTGGACGACCGCAACGACAGCCCGTCGATGCTGCAGATGGAAGGGCGGGACACCTGGGACCGCACCGCCAACCACGTGGGCTGGACGGCGCTGCTCGGCGACGCGCGCGGCGGCCCGGACGTGTCCCCGTACGCGGCCCCGGCGCGCGCCGCCGACCTGTCGGGGCTGCCGCCGGCGTTCGTCGACGTCGGCTCCGGCGAGTCGTTCCGCGACGAGGACGTGGCCTACGCGGTGCGGCTGTGGCAGGCGGGCGTCCAGGCCGAGCTGCACGTCTGGCCGGGCGGGTTCCACGGTTTCGACGCCGTCGCGCCGCAGGCCCGCGTCTCCCAGGACGCGCGCGAGGCGCGGCTGCGCTGGCTGCGCCGCATCCTGGCCGCTTGAGGACGCCGCCGGACCGGGCGCTGCGGTGAAAACGGCGTCCGCTGGACGGCCGCTGCGACGACACCGTCGCGCCCTCGACTCCCGTTTCGCCGCGCGTCGCCCTCCGGGCCGAGGACGGCGCGCGGCCGAACGGCTGGAGCCCCCTGGACGTCGGAAGGGTCAGGGGAATGGTGCGGAATGCACCCGCAAGCGGACCTCCGAACACGACCCGGCGGAGACCGGCGTCCACCGCCCTAACCGCGGACGAAGAGGCCGATGCCGTTCGCGACGGGACGTTCGACGCCGTCGGACGGAGAGTTGCGCACGGTCGCGGTGTCGTCTCCCGGGTCGCGGAGGACGAGAGTCGAGGAGCCGCCGCCGTCCAGGTTGACCGCGTCGTCGGCGCCCGCCTGCCACAGCAGCCGCGCCAGTTCGGCGAGGGTGACACCGCCGCTGCGTTCCGACCGGCCGTCGACGACCATCAGGTACATGCGTCGGCCGTTGCGGCTGACGCCCGCGGCGGTTCGGGGGGCCGGGCCGCTGTCCGCCAGTCCGGGCAGCGGTTCGGCGTCGCGCAGGATGCAGAAGCCGCCGACGGCGAAATGGAAGCGGTGCCGTCCGGCGAGGCGGTAGCGGACCCGGACGCGGTCGCCGCGGCGGAGCGTGCGCAGCGCCGCGGCGGCGCGGTCCCGGCCCACGAGCACGACCGTCCCCTCGGGGATGGCGCCGCCGCCGATGGTTCCGCTGACCTTGGTCACCACGCCGCGCCGCACCGTCACCTCGGCCACGTCGGTGCTGCACGGCGCTTCGCGGAAGGCGTCGGTGCCGCAGACCGCGCGCCGCCGCGACGCCGTGCCCCACTGCCTCGTGAACACCCCGGCGCCGCCCACCGGCAACGCGTACTGGTTGAGTCCGCGCACCGGGAGCGCGGTGCGGCCGAAGCGGATCGTCCCGGACAGGCGCAGCCTGGACACATGCCCGACGCGCTTG
The DNA here is from genome assembly GCF_001552235.1 of Actinomadura rubrobrunea NBRC 15275. Classification (NCBI taxonomy): domain Bacteria; kingdom Bacillati; phylum Actinomycetota; class Actinomycetes; order Streptosporangiales; family Thermomonosporaceae; genus Actinomadura; species Actinomadura viridilutea. Next base: position 9,507 of record NZ_BCQU01000117.1, read on the forward strand.
CGGTCGACGCCGATGACGTCTTCGGCGGAGGCGGCGGCCGGCAGCGGCGGGCCGAACCGCTGGCCGAGCGGTACGGCTCCCTTGCGGGGACGTCCCTCGTCGACCTCCGCCCCCGACGCCGCACCCGTCGCGGGGACTCCCGGCCGCGTCTCGCTGATGTTGAAGAAGTCGCCGTTGACCCCGGCCACCGCGCGTTGCGCGTTCGCCATCGTCGACACTTTCCTGCGGGCGGCGACCGCGGGCGGATGCAGCAGCCCCACCCTGACGCGCGGCTCGGTCAGGTCCACCTCGAGGACGGTGCCGAGGACGGGGCCGCCGACGCCCCATGTCTGAAAGCTCCGTGCCACGATCCCGGGCCACACCCGGGTGGACGACGTGTAGCGCAGTTTGAGCGGCGCGGCCGCCCCTGGGGCGGGTCGCGTTTCACGAAGGTCGGGAGGTTCGCCTGACCCGGCTCCGTCCCCGTTCGGCGGCACCTCCCCATGGACGTTCCGCGAACCGGTCTCCCGCGCCTTCGCCAGTCCGGGGCCCGGCCCCAGCACGCACGCCGCCGTCACCGCGCCCGCCACCGCGAGCACCGTCGCACACCTCAGGACCACCGGACGAGCCTCTCCCCCGCGACCACCCGACCGACGTGGTGATCCTCCTATACAGGGGCCCGCGTCGCCCGCATCTGCGCGTCCGGCGTGGCGCCGTCCGGCATGAGAGCGCACCGCTCCTCCGGCGTCCCGTCGTGGCGTGCACCGCCGACGGGCAGCCGTGGTGACTGCTTTCCGATCGCATACCGGAACAACCAGTCGCGGACATTCGTTGATCACACAACTACTCAGTGTCCCGGGGGCAGGCATCAGGAGAGCGAGCATCCACCAACGCGACGAGGGGAATCGGGCCCGCACGGGCGGCGGCGGCGACGCGGCGGGCGCCGGTGCGCCGCGGGGCGAACTGCGCTATCCCGCCGGGTCGCTGGTGCTGGTCGTGGGGCTGCCCGGCGCCGGCAAGAGCACCCTGCTGGACCGGCTCTACGGGCTGCGCGGGGACGAGACGCTGCCGGTCGCGGTCGGGGGCACCCGTGTGATCGACTCCCGGCAGGCGCGGAACTGGTGGGGGCGGTATCTGGGACCGCTGCCGCCGCGCGCCAGGCTGCCGCTCGTCTACACCACGCACATCTGGCGGATCGCACGGGCCGTGCTGGAGGGGCACGACGTCGTGGCGCACACGCGCGGAACCTGGCCGCACATCCTGCCCGGGTTCGCCTGGCTGGCCCGGCGGCGCGGCGGCGACGTGCACCTGATCGCGCTGGACGTGGACCCGGCGACCGCGCGGGCGGGGCAGTTCCGGCGCGGCCGGGTGCTGACCGAGGCGACGTTCCGCCGGCACTGCCGCCGCTGGCGGCCGCTGATCGAACGGGCGCGGACCGGCGCGTGCCCGCCGGCCGCGTCCGTGACCGTGCTGGACCGCGACGCCGCCGACCTGCTCAAGGCCATCCGCTTCGAGTAGTCGTCACCGCGGCGCTCAGGACCGGTCCTCCCGCCGGGGAACGCGCATCTCCGCGCGAGCCGGGCCCGGCCGATGCCGGACCGGCCCGCGGCGGACCCGGCGACAGCTCTGGACTCGGCCGGCGACCTCCTGGGTATGGTCGTTCTCGGCGGCCGAGCTCGATGGAAGGGGCGGCATCCATGGCACAGCAGGTACGCGGAGTCGTCGCGCCGGCCAAGGGGGAGCCGGTCCGCATCGAGACGATCACCGTTCCCGATCCGGGACCGGGCGAGGCCGTGGTCGCGGTGCAGGCGTGCGGGGTGTGCCACACCGACCTGCACTACCGCGAAGGCGGGATCACCGACGAGTTCCCGTTCCTGCTCGGCCACGAGGCCGCCGGGATCGTCGAGTCGGTCGGCGACGGGGTCACCGAGGTCGCGCCGGGCGACTTCGTGATCCTCAATTGGCGGGCCGTGTGCGGGCAGTGCCGGGCGTGCCTGCGCGGCCGTCCCTGGTACTGCTTCGACACCCACAACGCCGAGCAGAAGATGACGCTGGCCGACGGCACCGAGCTGTCGCCCGCCCTCGGCATCGGCGCGTTCGCCGAGAAGACCCTGGTCGCCGCCGGGCAGTGCACCAAGGTCGACCCGGCCGCCGAGCCCGCGGCGGCCGGTCTGCTGGGCTGCGGCGTGATGGCCGGCCTCGGCGCCGCGCTCAACACCGGCGCCGTCGGCCGCGGCGACTCGGTCGCGGTGATCGGCTGCGGCGGGGTGGGCTCGGCCGCGGTGCTGGGCGCCCGGCTGGCCGGCGCCGCGAAGATCATCGCGATCGACCTGGACGAGCGCAAGCTCGCCGCCGCCCGCTCGCTCGGCGCCACCCACACCGTCCAGGCCGCGGACGCCGACGTGGTCGCGGCGGTGCGGGAGCTGACCGGCGGCTTCGGCGCCGACGTGGTCATCGACGCGGTGGGGCGCCCGGAGACCTACAAGCAGGCGTTCTACGCCCGCGACCTGGCGGGGACCGTCGTGCTGGTCGGCGTGCCCACGCCCGACATGACGTTGGAGCTGCCGCTGCTGGACGTGTTCGGACGCGGCGGCGCGCTCAAGTCGTCCTGGTACGGCGACTGCCTGCCCTCGCGCGACTTCCCCATGCTCATCGACCTGTACCTGCAAGGCCGCCTCGACCTGGACGCGTTCGTCTCCGAGAAGATCCGTCTGGACGACGTGGAGGCCGCGTTCGACAAGATGCAGCGCGGGGACGTGCTGCGCTCGGTGGTGGTGCTGTGACGGCCGCGCGCATCGACCGCATCGTCACCTCCGGCACGTTCTCCCTCGACGGCGGGACGTGGGAGGTCGACAACAACGTCTGGATCGTCGGCGACGACGCCGAGGCGATCGTCGTCGACGCCGCGCACGACGCCGACGCCATCGCGGCGGCCGTCGGGGACCGTCGGCTGCTGGCGATCGTGTCCACGCACGGCCACGACGACCACATCGACGCGGCGCCCGAGCTGTCGGCGCGGACCGGCGCACCGGTGCTGCTGCATCCCGACGACCTGATGCTGTGGAAGCGGCGGCATCCGGACGTCGACCCCCAGGGCGAGCTGTCCGACGGCCAGAAGATCACGGTCGCCGGGGTGGAGCTGACGGTCCTGCACACGCCGGGGCACAGCCCGGGCGCGGTGTGCCTGTACGCACCGCGGCTCGGCACGGTGTTCTCCGGGGACACGCTGTTCTCCGGCGGCCCGGGCGCGACCGGCCGCTCCTTCTCCGACTTCCCCACCATCATCGCCTCGATCCGGGAGCGGCTGCTCACGCTGCCGCCGGACACCGTGGTGCGCACCGGGCACGGCGACAGCACGACGATCGGCGCCGAGGCCCCGCACCTGGACGAGTGGATAGCGCGAGGGTATTGATCGCCTGTCCCCGGCGCACCGCCCGGGCGGAACGCGGGACGGCGGCCGGGCGCGCGTCATAAGGTCCCCTGGGGCGGCGGGCCGTCGTGCGCCCGCGGGTCGCCGGTCACCGGGGAGGTGCGATGCGGGCCAGGGCACCGCAGGCCGTCGTGCTCGCGCTGTGCGCGGTCGTCAGCGGTTGCGGGACGGACGCCGCGTCGTCGACGCGCGAGCCGACCGTGGCGCCGCCCACGGCGAGCGGCGCGGCGGACGCGCCCGCGATCATGGCCCCCGCGTCCACGGCGCCCCCGTCCCCCACGGCCCTCTCCCCCACCGCCCCGTCCGCCGCCTCGGGCCGGCCGCTCGGCGGCGCGCGCAGATGGCGCATCACCACCTACTACACGGCGGTGGAGAGTTTTCACGGCGGCAAGCGCACGGCGGTGCGCGGCTGCCCGAGGCCGCGCTGCACGAACGGCGACGCTCCTCTCGGTTCGTACCCCGAGGGCTTCGTCAAGGCCGTCCAACGGGAGGGCAGCGGCCGGATCACCAGCGGTCCGCACCGCGGCCGGTACCTCAACTGGTCGCACAGCGTCGGCTTCTGGCTCGACGACACCACCCGCGACTCGGCCGGGCGGCCGCTGCGCCCCTGGGAGTCGGCCGCCGCCGACCGGGACGTGCTGGCGCGCGGCCGGCGGTTCGTCATCACCGACTGCGGGAGGGACGGCGCCGGGCGCCCGATCGCGGAGCGGGTGTGCGCGCGGTTCCGGCGGGCCGTCTGGACGGTCACCGACCTGTTCCGCCCCGGGTACGGCGGTGAGCACCACGCCGACGTCTACATCGGCGAGGAGACCGGCCCGGACTTCGTCCGCTCCGCCCCCTGGTACACCACCCTCCGCGACGCCACGATCCACCCGGGGTAGGCACCGGCCAGGACGCGCTCAGTCGTGGGCGTCCTCCACGGACGCATCCTGCGCGGGGGCGTCCTCGTCCGAAGGGACGTCCACGGGCGCGGCCAGCCGGGTGGGGCGGGTGCGGCCGCGCAGCACCGTCTCGCCGTCGACGCGCCAGTGCCGCGCCTCGTCGGGACCGGCGGCCTCGACCACCGAGCCGGCCGCCAGCACCCGCGCCTCGGTCGACTTGGCCAGGTCGGTGAGGCGGGCCGCCTCGTTCACCGGGTCGCCGATCACGGTGTACTCGAACCGCTCCTCGGCGCCGATGTGCCCGGCCACCGCCTCGCCCGCCGACACGCCGACGGCCGCGCTCAGCTCGGGCACCCGGTCGCGCAGCCGGGCGGCCAGGTCGCGGGCGGCGGCCAGGGCGCGGCCGGCCGCCCCGTCCAGCGCCAGCGGCGCGCCGAACACCGCCAGCGCCGCGTCCCCCTCGAACTTGTTGATCCAGCCGCCGTGCTCGCCGACCACCTCGACGACGACGGCGAAGAAGTCGTTGAGCAGCTTGACCACCTCGGTGGGCGGGCGGTCGGCGGCCAGGCGGGTGGAGCCGATGATGTCGACGAACAGCACGGCGACCTCGCGCAGCTCGCCGCCGAGGTCGATGCCGCGTTCGATGGCGACGCGGGCGACGTCCTCGCCGACCTGGCGTCCGAACAGGTCCTGCAGCCGGGCGTGCTCGCGCAGCCCCGCGGCCATGTGGTTGAACCCGGCCTGCAGCAGCCCGACCTCGCTGGCGTCGTAGACGGGGACCTCCACGTCCAGGTCGCCGCGTTCCACCCGGGCCAGGCCGAGCCGCACCGACTCCACCGGGTCGGCGATGGCGCGGGCGGCGCCGTAGGTGACGCCGAGGCCGACGACCAGGGCGGTGCCGCCGAGCACCAGCACGGCGAAGGCGAAGTCGCGCACGTTGACGCGGCCGAGCACGAACGACCCGACCGCCAGCACGATCAGGCCGAGGATGGGCACGCCGGTGCCCAGCGCCCACGCCAGCACCGAGCGCGACACCACGCCGGGCAGCCCGGTGCGGCGGGGCAGCCCGGTGCGCAGCGCGGTGGTGACGGCGCGCCGCAGCAGCCGCTCGGTGAGCAGGTAGACGATGGTGCAGGTGGTCAGGCCGCCCAGCAGGCTGGTCAGGCCGAGCTTGACGGCCAGCAGCACCGAGAACGGCAGGTTGATGAGCACCCAGCCGACGGTGCCGATGCTCCACAGGGTCAGGTGCAGCGCCATCATCCGCAGCGGCCCGTACAGCAGCAGGAGGCGCTCGCGTTTGCCGGGCTCGTCGTGCTCCTCGACCAGCCGGCGCAGGCGGCGGAAGAAGCGCTCGCCGAGCAGCAGGCCGCCGGGCACGGCCGCCACGACGTAGGCGGTGAACACCAGCAGGTTGATCAGCCGCAGCCGGTCGGACACCGCGCCGTCGGGGTTGGGCACGACGATGGTGAACAGCAGGACCACCAGGGCGCCGCCCAGGTTGGCCAGGCCGGTGGAGACGGTGACGAGGATGCGGGCCCGCCGGGCGATCTGGGCCCGGGTGTCGTCGGGGCGGCCGTCGATGAACCGCCACAGGAAGTCGAGGGGACGGCGACGGCGCGGCCGTGCCGATGCCGTCCGCGCCTGGTCCGTCTCCATGGGGGTGCAGGGTAGCGGCTTTCCCCGCGACCTCGAAGGGCGGCCGGACGGCCGGCGCACCGCGGGCCGCGCCGGGCGCACGCCGCCGGACCGCCGCGGCGACGCCAGGGCCGCCTCGCTCCCCCGCAAGCAGATACCGACCCCGACAGACGTTTGACCGGTCGGTCAGTCAGGGAACACTCTAGAAACGGACAAAGATGTCCAAACCTCTCCCCCCACTGGAGGTGGCGCATGGGTAAGTTCGCTTGGCAGGACGGGGTGGCCTTCCTGGCCGGCCTCGTCGCGCTGGTCGCGCCGGAGCTGTGGGCCGACGGCGCGGGCAAGCAGCCGCTGATGGTGCTGGGGGCGCTGCTGGCCCTGGCGGGGCTGTACGCGCTGATCGGCGCGGCCGGCCCCACGCCGTGGACCACCACGGCCTTCGCACTGCTGGTCTTCGTGTCCCCCTGGGCGTTCAGCTTCTCCGGCGAGGACGCCGCCGCCTGGACGGCGTGGATCGCCGGCGGCATCGCCGCTATCGTCGGCATCTGGGGGGCCACTCAGGCGGGAGGCGGCCTGACCCGCACGGGCGGCAGCCGCGCCTCGACGGCCTGAACGGACGGTTCCACCCTGTGGTCCCTGGCGCACGGGCGCCCAGGGACCACAGCGCCGTTCTGGGGGGGAGGCCGCACATGAGGGCATCGAGACGACGGCGATCCGCGCGCGGCTCCGCACCGGCGACGCAAGAGCGGCGCCCGCGCGCCCAGGCGAATGGCGACGGTCCCGACGCCCGCACCCGGATCCTGGACGCCGCGGAGGCGCTGTTCGCCGAGCGCGGCTACGACGCCACCTCCACCGCGCGGATCGCCCGCCAGGCCGGGGTCCCCAAGGGCCTGGTGTTCCACTACTTCCCGCAGAAGATCGACGTGCTGGTCGCGCTGGTCGACGAGCGCACGCTGGTGGAGGAGCTGCCCGAGGACGCCGTGGAGGCGCTGCCGGGCGATCCGGCGGGCACCCTGTCGCGGCTGGCGCGGCGCTTCCCGCTGCGCGCCTCCCCCGCCATGCGCCGCATCCTGTTCCGCGAGGCGGGGACGCACCGCTCGGTCGGCGAACGGCTCGGCCGGCTCAACGGCGAGGTGTTCCGGCGCGCCCGGCGCGCCCTCGAGCTGGCCCTGCCCGGCGCGCGCGGCGACCAGGCCCGGCTGGAGGTCGCCGCCGCCACGTTCGCCGCGGTGCTGATCTACCAGGAGAACCTCGCCCAGCTCAGCGGCCAGCACGTGGACCCGGACGCCGTCGCCGAGCTCATCGCGCGCGCCCTCGGCGGCTGACCCGCCGTTCCCGCGCCGCGGCCCGGGCTCAGGTCTGGATGGGCCTCAGCAGCCGGTGGGGTTCCCGCAACGCCAGGCTGACGGGATCCGTGCGCCGGTGGCCGCCGGGGCCGGGGCGCAGTTCGACCTCCTCGGGCGGGACGGCACGCCCGCACTCCGGGCACGTGCCGTCGGGGGCGAGCCTGACGGCGCATCCGGCGTGGACGTACAGGCGGGTCGGGCCGCAGTCGTCGAAGTACCGCTCCCCCCAGCGGGCGAGCGCGTGCACGACCGGCCACAGCTCCTCGCCCATCTCGGTGATGACGTACTCGTGCCCCGACTTCTCCAGGACCCCCGACTCGACCAGCGACTGCAATCGCGCCGACAGCACGGCGCGGGGGATGTCCAGGTGGGCGAGGAAGTCGCTGAACCGGCGCACTCCGTACAGCGCGTCGCGGATGATCAGCATGGTCCAGCGCTCGCCGATCACCTCCAGGGCCCGCGCCATCGAGCAGTCCTGGCGGGCGTAGTCCTTGCCGAGTGCCATATGGGCCACAGTACTCCCGCCCTCGGTTCATTCACCGAACCGATCGTGCTAACGTCATTCCCTCGCGACGATTTTAGTTCATTGATTGAACTGGAGGGCCATGACGTCTTCCGCTTCCGCCGCCTCGACGCCCGCCCTCGCGGGCCGCCGGGCGGACGGGCCCGCCTCCGCGCTGGTGGTGCCCGCCGCGGCCACGCTGCTGGCGCTGATGAACTACTGCGCGCTGCTGGGCACGCTGGTCGACACCGCCGCCGGGCTGCGCGCGGGCCCCACGGCGCAGATCTGGATGATGAGTTCGATCAGCTTGGGGCTGTCGGCCGTGCTGCTGACGGCCGGCGGGCTGGCCGACGACCACGGCCGCAGACGCGTGTTCGTCGGCGGCGCCGTCCTGCTGACCCTGGCCAGTGTCGCCTGCGCCCTGGCCCCGAACGCGGCGGTGTTCGTCGCGGGGCGGATCGCGCAGGGCGCGGCCAGCGCGGCGCTGATCGCCGGCGGCCTCGGCATCGTCGGCCACGCCTTCAGCGGCGCGGCGCGGGCCCGGGCCACGGGCGTGTGGGGCGCCATGCTGGGCCTCGGGATCGCGCTCGGCCCGGTCACGGCGGCCGCGCTCACCGGCGTGACCTGGCGGCTGTGGTACTGGACGTGCGCGGCGGCCGCGATCCTGCTGGCGGTGGCGGCGGCGCGGTCGCTGCCGGAGTCGCGCGCCGACCGTCCACGCGGCCTGGACCTGCCCGGCGTGGTGACGATGAGCGGCGGCGTCACGGCGCTGCTGACAGCGGTCACCGTGGGCCGCACCGGCTGGACGCGCCCCGCGGTGCCGGTGCTGCTGGTGGCCGCCGCGATCCTGTTGGGCGCGTTCGCCGCCGTCGAGTCGCGCCGCCGCCACCCCATGCTGGACCCGGCCCTGCTGCGGCGACGGCTCTTCCTGGTTTCGACGGGCGCGGCGCTGGTCACCGGGCTGGCCGTGATCGGGGTGATGAGCTACCTGGGCACCCTGCTGGACCTGGCCTACGGGTTCACCCCGCTGACCGCCGCGCTGCTGCTGACGGTCTGGTCCGTGCCGTCGTTCGCGTCGGCGCTGCAGGCGCGGCGGTTGACGGCGCGCGTGGCTCCCCGGCCGCTGCTGGCGGCCGGGCTGCTGCTCAGCGCGGTGGGCGAGGCCGCCATGCTCGGCCTGACACCGGGAGGGAACTGGTGGCGGCTCGTGCCAGGCCTGG
>NZ_BCQU01000118.1:0-18305 GCF_001552235.1 Actinomadura rubrobrunea NBRC 15275
GGGGCGCGGGGCCGCCGGTGCGGCGGCGGGCGGCGGCGCGGCGGCCGGTTGCGAAGGCGCCGCCACCGGACGCGGACGGTTGTCCACAGAACGCCGTTCCACTTCCACCGGTCCGGTCGCAGCAGAGACGCTGGACCCGGCAGCGCCCCCACGGACCGGCGCGGCCGGCGCATCCATGCCGCCGCTCGAGGCCACAGGGGCGCCACTCGCCGGGACGGAAGGAGCGGGCGCTGATGAGGCGACAGGAACACCGGCGGCGATCTGCCGTTCGAGGCGGTCCAGGCGGGCGAACAACGAGGCTTCGTCCTGGTACGCGCCGGGCAGCAGGATGCGGGCGCACACCAGCTCCAGCAGCAGCCGGGGCGAGGTCGCCCCCCGCATCTCGGTGAGGCCGGTGTGCAGCAGGTCGGCCGCCCTGGTCAGCTCCCCGGGGCCGAGCGCCTCGGCCTGGCGCCGCATGCGCTCCAGCTCGTCCGGCGCGGCGCTCAGCAGCCCGCTGCCCGCGGCGTCCGGCACATTGGCCAAGATCACCAGGTCGCGGAGGCGCTCCAGCAGGTCGGTGGCGAACCGGCGCGGGTCCTGGCCGCTTTCGATCACCCGGTCGAGGGCGGCGAACACCGCGGCGCCGTCGCGGGCGGCGAACGCGTCCACCACCTCGTCCAGCAGCGCCGAGTCCGTGTAGCCGAGCAGCGAGACCGCGCGGGCGTAGGTGATGCCGTTCTCGTCCGATCCGGCCAGCAGCTGGTCGAGGATGGACAGCGTGTCCCGGGCCGAGCCCGCGCCCGCCCGCACCGCCAGCGGCAGCGCGTTCGGCTCGTACGGCACGTTCTCCCGCTGGAGGATCTCCTCGACCAGCTCCAGCAGCACACCGGGCGGCAGCAGCCGGAACGGGTAGTGGTGCGTCCGCGACCGGATCGTGCCGATGACCTTCTCCGGCTCGGTGGTCGCGAACACGAACTTCAGGTGCGGCGGAGGCTCCTCGACCAGCTTGAGCAGCGCGTTGAAGCCCTCCCGGGTGACCATGTGCGCCTCGTCGATGATGTACACCTTGAAGCGCGCCGACACCGGGGCGAAGAAGGCGCGTTCCCGCAGGTCGCGGGCGTCGTCCACGCCGCCGTGCGAGGCGGCGTCGATCTCGATCACGTCGATGTGGCCGGTCCCGGTCGGGCCGAGCGCGACGCACGAGTCGCACTTCCCGCAGGGGTCGGGGGTCGGGCCCTGCTCGCAGTTCAGCGACCGGGCCAGGATGCGGGCGCTGGAGGTCTTGCCGCAGCCGCGCGGGCCGCTGAAGAGGTAGGCGTGGTTGATGCGCCCGTTGCGGAGTGCCTGCTGGAGGGGCTCGGCGACATGCTCCTGCCCCTTGAGCTCGGCGAACGTCGCTGGCCGGTACTTGCGGTACAGAGCCAGACTCATCGGGGGTCCGGCCTCCTCGAGAAGCGGAGCGTCAGAAGCCAAAGGACCCCCCGCACACCCGCCAGAGCCTGCTTATCCTTGCTGCCTTCCGGCCCTGGGGAGGTTCACAGGATGACGCCGTGCGAGGGGTCTGCCCAGAGTCTATGGCATTCGCGGAGCAAGGGCTGCACGGTTGCCGCGTAGGCTCGTGCGACATGCCCGCCGACCACCCCGAGCACCACCTGCTGCACATCGCCGAACGCCGCCACTGGGAGGCGGCCCGCGCCGACGGCACGGCCTACACGACGTCGACCCGGGGCCGCACCCTCGAGGAGGAGGGCTTCATCCACTGCTCCTCCGACCTCGACCAGGTCCGCGGCGTGCTGTCCCGCTTCTACGCCGACGTCGACCCGGCCGACCTCGTCCTGCTGGTGATCGACGTCACACGACTCGACGCGCCGGTGCGCCACGAGCCCGTCGACGGGGCCGTCTTCCCCCACATCTACGGGCCGATTCCGCTCTCAGCCGTAATCGATGTCCGATCAGTGCCCAAGACCCGGTAGGCTCTGCGGCGGAGGATTCGCCTAGTGGCCTAGGGCGCACGCTTGGAAAGCGTGTTGGGGGCAACCCCTCGCGAGTTCGAATCTCGCATCCTCCGCCAGCCAGAGGGCGGCACCGCCGGTGCCGCCCTCACTGCGTTCTCACCCCAGTCCACGGCTCCTGCCCCCGCCAAACCGCCCCGAGCCCCACCAGATCGTCCTCGTCGCCCTGATCGCCCTCACTGGGTGGCCCTCGCCGCTTGAGGCAGGTCAGGTCGCTCATCACCCCTGGAGGGATTGCAATTGGGGAGGGGTGTGCAAGTCAAACTCGCACACCCCTGTGACTCATCAGTCCTCGAGGGTTCGCAGCCAGCCGTGGCTTGGCACCTTCGTCCGTTCCCACGCTTGAGAGGGGCTTGATCGCCGCTCGCGGTAGTCGGTGTGCGGGGGTGTTGAGAGGCCGCCCGTCAGCATCCGTCCGACGTCCGTCCTGGTCCGCCTCACGACCTTCTCCGGTGACGGTGACGTCTGGGGTCGGTGCCGGCGCTTGGCCGTGCGGTTTGCCTCTCCGATGGGCCGACGGCAGAGCCTTCGTGTGCCGTAGAAGGGCCAGCCGACGTGATCAGCACGTGCCGGGGAGCGCAGACCTCGGCGCGGCGGGGCCGGCCGGGGCCACGGCATCGTCTTCTCTGGTCTCACCCGACGCCGTAGACTCAGGGGCGTGGTTTTTAAGGCGGTAGGGGAAGGAAGGCCTTACCCGAACCACGGCCTCACGTCCCGGGACTGGGCCCAGATCCCGCCGCGCCAGGTGCGTCTCGACCAGCTCATCAGCACGAAGCGGGAGCTGGATCTGCGGTCGCTGCTGTCCAAGGATTCCACCTTCTACGGGGATCTCTTCCCGCACGTCGTCCAGTGGCGGGGCGAGCTCTACCTTGAGGACGGCCTGCACCGCGCTCTGCGTGCCGCCCTGCACCAGCGTCTGGTCCTGCACGCGCGCGTCCTCAACCTCGACGCGCGCTGAACACCGCCTTACCCGCTCAGCCATGCAAGTCGCGGACGATCTGCGCCCGCCTGCCGCGAACGGCCGCCGCATTTGCTAGCCGTCCGCTGAATCCGTCACTACCCACGCGGTCATCCGGTCCTTTGGGCGATCCGCGTTGAGACGCTGACGGCGGTGAGCAGCCTTGCCGCCCATGCCGAGCAGGACGTGCGGGCGGTCGGTGTCGAACTGGGTGATCATGCTCTTGGACGTTCGCGCGGTGGGCTGAGGACCGAGATCCACTGGAGCACGGGGCAGCTAGTGCTGATGCTGCTGGTCACCGCCGGTCAGCGGGGCGCCCCCACGGTTTTGGCCGTGTGGAGCAACTCGGCGTGCCGTGGACGGGGCCAGGTCTCCCTCGCAAGCGCCTGATCAGATTCGGGCCAACTAGGCCTCCAGCTCCCGCACGCGCCGCGCGCACCTGAGCAGCCGTGGAATCGGCTGCACGATCCCGTCAAGGTCGACCAGGGTCCGCCACCGCCGCAATCGGGGCAGCCGGGATGGCCGGCGCCTGTGTTCTGCGCACCGGATCGCCGGCGGCGCCATGCCGTCGAGCGTGGCACCAACCGGCATAAACGGCACCGCGCCATGGGCATGCGGGTTGACGAGCTCGCCGCCGTCCGCCATCCACTCGCAGTCGTCAACGACCGGCTGAACTGCCTTTGAACCCTTTCTAGGGCAGCGGCCCCTGGAGCCCCATCAAGGCGGGGGGACGCCGAGGCGGCGGCGCAGACCTGCGGGGCCAGCGGCGCCCTCTCCATCACGATGCCGGACGGGACACGGGGCGCACGCTGGGCGTCGGGTGTGGGATCAGCGGGTGGAGGCGTTGGCCGGGGTGAGCGGCTCCTCGACCGGGCGCTCCACGGGGGTGTGCTGGTCGGGGGTGAGGCGGACGATGCCGGGACGGGCGGCGAGGAGGCCGAAGGCGATCTCCGGGACGACCAGGGCCAGCAGCACCGAGAGCGGCACGTTCCAGCCGCCGGTGGCGGTGTGCAGCACGCCGATGGCGAGAGGTCCCAGTCCGGCCAGCAGGTAGCCGCCGGTCTGCGCCATGCCGGACAGCCGCGCCGCCACCGAGGGGTCCGCGGACCGCAGGCTGAGCAGCGTGAACGCCAGCGGGAAGGCGCTGCCCGTGCCGAGCCCGAGCACCGTCACCCACAGCCATCCGGCGTGCGGCGCCACGATCAGGCCGCCGATGCCGAGCACCATCGTGACGGCGAGGGCCAGGACGAGCGGGCGCTGGTCGCGCATCCGGGCGGCCGCCAGCGGGACGAGCAGTCCGAGCGGAATCCCGATGATCATCATGACCGAGACCATCATCCCGGCGGTGGCGGGCGCGTACCCGGCGGCGCGCATGATCTCCGGCAGCCAGGACATCAGCACGTAGAACATCAGCGAGGCCAGGCCCATGAACAGGGCGACGTGCCAGGCCAGCGGGACGCGCAGGAGCGAACCCCCGTCCGACGCGGGGCGCGGCGCGGACGGTCCCGACGCGCGCGGGGCCCGGGCGAGCGGCATCCAGGCGACGGCGGCCAGCAGGGACGGGACGGCCCAGACGGCGAGGGCGAGGCGCCAGCCGCCGACGCCGGCGAGGGGGACGGCGAGGGCGGCCGCGATCGCGCCGCTGCCCGCCATGAGCATCATCGCCATGCCGGTGAGGCCGCCCACGCGGCGCGGGAAGGCCTCCTTGATGACGGCCGGGGTGAGGACGTTGCCCATCGCGATGCCCGCGCCGGCCAGCACCGTGCCCGCGAACAGGGCCGTCTGGGCGGTGACGGCCCGCAGCAGGATCCCCGCCGTGATCAGGACGAGCGATCCGGTGATCGCCAGTTCGGTGCCGACCCGGCGGGCCAGCGGCGGGGCGAGCGCGGCGAAGACGCCCAGGCACACGACGGGGAGCGTCGTCAGAACGCTCACCTGCACCCCGGACAGGCCGAGGCTGTGCCGCAGGTCGCCCAGTACGGGGGCGACGCCGGTGATGGCGGCCCGCAGATTGATCGTCAGCAGGACGAGGCCGAGGAGGGTCCAGGCCGCGGTGAGACGGGAGAGGCGCGTGGTGGATGTCATGAGTCAGGAGGGGGGTCGAGGGGGTGGCACGTTCCAAGGCCGTCGGGCCCGTAGCGGGGCGCGTGTCGCCGGCCGTCAGACGTCGGGCGCGGCCGTGGACGTGAGGATCTGGTCGAGGCACGCGGCCGCGGCCTGCGCCGCCGCCTCCGCGTCCCCCGCCTTGACGGCGGCCGCGATCGGGCCGTGCGGGACGTCGGTGTAATTCAGCAGCGTCCCGGCCGTGCCGATGCTGGCCCGCAGGGCCGCGCTGAAGTCGTGGTACAGGTCCGTCAGGACCTTGTTGTGGGTGGCCTCCACGACCGCGGTGTGGAACGCCAGGTCGGCCTCGACGAACGCGTCGTGGTCGCCGGACGCCCAGGCGGCGTCGCGCCGTTCGAGCGCCGCGGTGATCGCGGCGATGTCGGCGTCGGTGCGGCGGGCGGCGGCCAGCCGGGCGGCCTCCACCTCCAGTCCGCGCCGCACCTCGAGGATCTCGGCCAGTTCGGCGGCCTGCAGGCGGCGGCGGACGGCGCCCGACATCTCGCTGGTGGCCCGCACGTAGGTGCCGTCGCCCTGGCGGCAGTCCAGCAGTCCGGCGTGGGTCAGCGCGCGCACGGCCTCCCGGACGGTGTTGCGGCCCACGCCGAGGGTCGCGGCCAGCACCGGCTCCGGCGGGATCTTGCCGCCGACCGGCCACGTGCCCGCGGCGATCTCGTTCCTCAGCTGCTCGATCACCTGGTCGACCAGGGACGAGCGGCGGGCCGTGCGCAGAGTCAACGCTCCCCCTACCGTGCGGTGCTCAATTGATCAATCAGCCGGACATCCAGTCATCCTACGTCTTGTCGCGCAATGGTTCGGCACGTCCCCGTTCCGAGGCACAAGACGGTGCCGCCCGGGAGCCGGGAAACCGGCGGGGCGCGATGCGGGAGGTCAGACCTTCCTGAGGTCGCAGTCGGCGGTCTGGGGGCGGGACCGCCGCAGTCCCGCGGCCTCCAGGGCCTGCCGGTACGCCGCGGCCGCGGCCTGACCTTCGCCGAGGGTCTCGAACAGCTCGCCGAGCTCGTGGAACAGGTGCGCGGTGGGACGTCCGGCGGGCAGGCCGTCCAACTGACCGGCCGCCGTGCGCAGGACGACCAGGGCGGCCGTGCGGTCCTGCTGCGCGAGACGGGCGCGCGCCAGCACCAGGCGCGCCTGCGTCGTCTTGCGGACGCGGGCCACCAGGTCGGGCCCCGGCGTGGGAGTGACCGCGAGGTCGCCGACCCCCGACGGCGCCGACAGGGCCATGCCGGTCTCGAGGAGCTCCTCCAGGTCCGCGATCGCCTCGTCCGGGCGGCCGAGCGCGACCAGTGCGCGCGCCCGTTCGATGGTGCTCTCGGCGGCCTCCCCGGCCGGCAGCCGGCCGGTGTCCGCGAGCAGGTCGAGGGCCTCCCGGGCCGCCTGCCGGCCGACGTCCGTCGGCACGCCGACGTGCCCGCCCGGCCCCGCGGCCTGGTCCGGCGCGGCCTCGTCGGCCGGCGGCATCGAGAACGGCTTCACGCCGCGCAGCAGGGCCTTGGCGGCGGCGAGGTTGAGCCTTGAGCGCGCCAGCCGCGGGGTGCGGCCGGAGCAGGCCGCCAGCGCCTGCTCGGCCAGGTAGAGCGCGTCGCCGACCGCGCCCTCCTCCAGCGCCTTGGACGACGCCCGCCGGTAGTGCTCGCCGACCTGGTCGTCGGCGGCGGCCGCGTCGTCTCCGTGTCCGCCGACCAGCGTCCGGCCCAGCGCGTGCGCGCGGCCCGGATCGGACCGGTCCACATACGCCAGCAGCAGGATCCGCCCGATCTCGGTGTGCTCTTCGCCGACGGTCAGCTCGAGCTCCCGCAGCCGCGCCAGCGTCCGCTCGCCGAGCGCGATGGCCTGGCCGAGGTCGCCGACGGTGTGGTAGCAGCGCGCCAGCGCGATCACCGACGGCAGCCAGCTCGTCCGGCCCGGATCGCGTTCGGCCTGCTCGCGCAGCTCCTCGAACAGCGCGATGGCCTCCTCGGTGCGGCCCAGCTCCTCCAGCGCCCGGGCGCGGCCCCACCGGGCGCGCGCGGTCAGCTCGGGATCGTCGCTGCGCGCGATCACGTCGTCGAATCCGGCCGCCGCGGCGTCCGCGTCGCCGGCCAGCAGCGCCAGCTGCGCGTGCCGCTCGCGGACCTCCAGGTGGGCGCGCTGCTCCGGCTCGACGCCCTCGGCGAGGTACTCCGGCGTGCAGCCGAGCCGCTCGGCGAGCATCCGCAGCACGGTCGGCGTCGGCGTCCGCTTACCGGACTCGATCAACGAGATATAGCTGTCTGAAAGGTCGTGACCGGCGAGCTGCGCCTGCGAGAGGCGCCTGGTGAGCCGCAGGTTGCGGACACGTTCGCCGACGTTGCCTGGACCCGGCATCTGGACTCACTTAGCGGAAGTAATCAGGCGGCTGGGGTGCCGACATGATTGCACATTGCGGGGTTGCGCACATCGAGAGTAACGAAGCGACAGGGGTGCGATCATCCCCCTCGGTGCCGACGGCCGATTATGGTCTGCGGGCGTTCCCGGCCGCGGGCCCGTCCGGCTCCGCGCGCCGCGGCCGGCGGACGGGACGACGCCGCACGCGCCGACCCCTTCGTCGTCACGAGCGGCGGCACCGGCCCCGCGTCGCCGGGCCGTGCCCCCTCTCGCGAACGTCCCATATGACGATCACGATAGCGGGTGCTTATCACATTATCCGGCATGACGCCCAAAGATCATCGTTCCGGCGCGGCGAGCCGGTTCCGGCCGCCGAACGCACCGCCGGACGCCCGGCCGTTCCCGCAGGCCATCACCCGCCCGGAAGGACGGCGGCCCGCCGGGGGCGCCGCCGGCGAGGCCGTCTGACGGACGGCCGCGACCTCATTGTCGGACACGTCGCCGGGCGAGCTTACGCGCCGTGTTCACCCGCTCTCAACTCTGAGGGTCACCCCACGTTCTGGAAAGGGCGGAACCGCCGCGCCCCCCCTGTTTTCACGTTCCCGGAATGCCGCCGCCCCAGGGGTTTGCCGTAACCGCCGCAGCGGTTGGAAAACCCTTACTCCGGCAGCGGTCGGATAGCGCGGTCGCGCGGCTCCGCCGCGGCCGGAGTCGCCGCCCCCGAACCGTGGACGGTCAGTCGTCCTTCGCGTTCTTGTTGGGGAAGATCATTTCGCAGACCTCGAGGTAGAGCTGCTCGGGGTAGGGCAGGTAGTCGACCGTGCGCAGGGCCTGGTCCTGACCGGCCGACTCCAGGACGAACTCCCCGTATCCGAGCATCCGCCCCAAGATCGACCGCTGGAAGCTCATGTCGGTGACCTTGGCCAGCGGCATCATCGCCACCTTGCGGGTGATCAGGCCGGTGGTCAGCAGCATCCGCTGATTGGTGATCACGAAGTAGTCCACCGACCACTCGGCCACCTGCCAGACGAACCAGGCCAGCAGCAGCAGCCAGCCCCACCAGATCCAGCTGATCACCGCGCCGGCGTCGCTGGCCACGGTGTTGCTGAGCACTCCGGCGACGATGAGGCCGCCGAGCACCAGGCCGACCGGGAGCATGAGCACGGCGGGATGCCGCCGTACGGTGATCACCTGTGTCTCGTGCGGCAGGAGGTACTTGTTGACCGACGCGGGAGCCGAGTCACCGGGTGTGACCAGCCTCATCGGGGCCTCAGGCGAGCTCGGTGACGAAGGCGGCCAGGGAGTCGGCGACGGACGCCAGGCCGCTCGCCGCGGTGTTCACCGACCGCGCGGCCCCGCCGGGCTCCCGAATGACGTAGAAGGCCACAAAGGCCGCGGCGGCCCACGTGACGAACTTCTTGGCGGGCACACTGCCTCCCGGAGCGCGATGAGCCACAGACCCCTCGCCAGTCTCGCATAGCGGCGACCTCCGGCAAAGCACGCTCAGGGGGCGTTCTCCGTTGCGCCGTGCGGCGTGTGCGGGCGATCGGCGCGCAGGGGGTCGCGTCCCGGTCCGTCCTCGTCGGCCCGCGGGTGTGCGAGGCGCCCATCGGGACGTCGCTGGACACCGGCGTCCGGCGCCTCGTCGGCCGTGGAGCGCTCCATGTCGTGGAGCGCCCGCACACCCGGCTGCCGTGCGCCGCCCGGCTCCTCGTGCTCTTCTCCCTCGCGCCACTCGACCACGGGACGGCCGCCCTCGCGTCGGCCGGGCGCGAGGCGGTCGTCCTCAGGGCGGTCGGGCGCGCTCGGCCCGCCGTCGCTCCGCCCGGCCGCGTGGCGGCGTGCCTCGCGGTCCGCGCCGGCGCCGAGGCTCTCGGCCGCGTCGCGCTCCCCTTCGGGGGGCTGCGCGTCACCGTGATCGGCGTCGCGATGGTCGATGTCCCGGTGATCGGCGTCACCGCGGTCGGCCGCGTGCCGTCCGGCGTCCCGGCGCTCCGCGGCCCGGCGGTCGGCCTCTCGGCGCTCGGCCCGGCGGCGCTCCGCGCGCTCCTTCTCCGCCGCCACCATCGCCAGCACCTGCAGATGCTTCCGTGCGATCTTCTCCACCAGCCCGGGCGTCGCCGCGCCGGTGACCTCCTGCGCCCCGTAGCGTGCCGCGGCCACGCACCGCGTCACCGTCTCCGGAGGATGCACGTCCACGAACTCCCTTTTCAGGCGGTCGCCGATCTCCTCGTAGACCGACGGCTCGCCCTCCCCCTGGTGAGCCATCACGCTTCCTCGAGAGTCGCTCGCACCGCCCCGGTCCCGTTACCGATCCCCTGTGCGCCGGGGCAGCGGAGAGGAACGATCAGCACGTTCCGTAGCACCTTACTACCCGCGGTGATTCTCGGAGGAACATCGAGAGTCCCGGCACAGGGCGGAACAGGGCTGGAATGGTGGCACGCCTACCGTTCCTTGACTCATTCCAAGACTCATTCCAAGGAGCCCGGTACGCGCATCCCCAGCGTTCTTCAGTTTTCTTGGGCTCGGCCGTACCGGCTCAGACGACGCCGTAGAGGCGGTCGCCCGCGTCGCCCAGGCCCGGGACGATGAAGCCCTGCTCGTTGAGGTGGGAGTCGATCGCGGCGGTCACCACCCGGATGGGAGTGGACGTGCCCTCGAACACCGCCTCCAGGTACTTCAACCCTTCGGGGGCGGCCAGCAGACACAGGGCGGTGACGTCGGTCGCGCCGCGGTCCAAAAGGAGCTGGATGGCCGCGGCCAGCGTGCCGCCCGTGGCGAGCATGGGGTCGAGCACGTAGCACTGCCGTCCGGACAGGTCGTCGGGCAGCCGCGTGGCGTACGTCTGGGCCTGCAGCGTCCCCTCGTCCCGGATCATCCCGAGGAACCCGACCTCGGCGGTGGGCAGCAGCCGGGTCATCCCGTCCAGCATCCCGAGACCGGCCCGCAGGATGGGCACGACGAGCGGCTTGGGGCTGGCCAGCCGCACGCCGGTGGCGGGCGCCAGCGGGGTCTGCACGGTGACCTCGGACACGCGCACATCCCGGGTGGCCTCGTACGCCAACAGGGTGACCAGTTCGTCGGCCAGACGGCGGAACGTGGGGGAATCGGTGCGCTCGTCCCGCAGTGTGGTCAGTTTGTGCGCGACGAGCGGATGATCCACGGCGAGGGTCTGCATGCGCACACCGTAGCCCACCTGGGCGATATGCCCGACATCCGCCCGCGAGCGGATAGGACCCGAGTGAGCTGGGCAGTATTGGTCTATGAGCCGCGAGCGCAGCCAGCGGCCGGGGGATGCCGCCCCGGCCCGAGAATCCGTCCATGACCCGCCCGGCGAAACCCGGGCCGGGCGCGCCCCTCAGGCCCGGTCCGACGACCACCGGACGCCTCAGCCGCAGTCGATCCCTTCCCGAACGGCCGGGCCCGAAACCGGAGCCGGGTCCGACGCGCCGGGCACCGCCCCCGGCGACGAAACCGCCCGTTCCACCTCGAACCTTGTCGACGACCGTCCGACCGAAGAGGGCACCGGGCACGCACGGCCCGCACAGGACCTCCAAGCCCTCGTAGACGCCGAAACCGCAGAAGACCCCCAGACCGGCCCCGCAGAGCAGCCCCGAGACGACGCGACCGCACCGGGCATCGAGGACGCCGATTCCTCGACCGGCATGACCTCCCACCACGACCTGACGCCCGAACAGCTACGGGAACGTCTCCGCCGCCGCGCCGTCTTCCTCCGCGAACTCGCCGAAGCCCGCGAACTGCGCCGCCGCGTGACTCCGCACCGCTCACGCCGAGCACGCATCCACGCGGCCCTGCGGCGCCGCACCTTCCGTCTGCACTGACCACGAACGCCCGTGCGCGAGCCTCCCGCCGAGGCCGCGCACGGGCGTGCGGTGGGGTCGGGATGACAGACCGGATGCGGCCGTTCTGAGGCGCTGCCCGCACGTATGGTGAAACCGTTGATCGGTGGCTCGTTCGCTCCAGTCGCCGGTGGAGGGAGCCGACCGGCCTCCGTCCTGCCTCGCCCGCCGCACGTCCGAGCCGTGCGGGGCGCGGGACGACCGCACGGATCGGTTCTCCCGCTCGGCGGCCGAGAGTCGGCTCATGTGACGGACGGAGGCTTCGGCAAGTTTGGCGGTGAGGCGCGCAGACGGGCGTCGCATCTGGGACCATGCCCTGGCAGGAACGGCGCCGGTGGGGTGGAAATGACGGATGTGGACGCGACGGACTTCGCCGTCGTGGTGTATCGGGAGGACGACAACTGGGAGGCCGGGGTCCTCCCCGTCGCGCTGACCGAGGACCTGGCAGGGCTGATCCACGCCCTACGGCAGCAGCCCAGCATCGGCAGCACCATCGGCCTGGTCTCGGTGGGCGACGACTTCTTCGTGGCGATCCGGCTGCTCGGCGACGAGGTCATGGTGTTCCTGTCGGACGTCACCGCCTCGGTCGACTGGCCGCTGGCCCGGCAGGTGCTGGAGTACCTGGACATCCCGGTCCCCGAGGACGAGGAGCTGGACCAGGTCCTTCCGGTCGGCGACATGTCGATCTTCGCCGACCTGGGGCTGGACGAGATGGAGCTCGGCGCGATCTCCGGCGACCTGGAGCTCTACCCGGACGAGATGCTGCTCAGCATCGCCGGCCGCCTCGGGTTCGCGGCCGCGTTCGAACGGGCCCTCGACACGACGCACTGATCGCGCGGCCGTCCCGCACTGTGACCGGCGCCACCTTCTGCGCCACAATATTCGGGTGTCCTACTTCGCCGCCGTCTTCGCGCAGACCCCGCAGGGCTGGGTGGGGACCGAGGCCGAGCTCTCCGAGGCCGAGAGCATCGACGACGTCTCCGATCTGATGCGCGAGGCCGCGGTCGAGTCCTACGGCGATCCGGTCGTGCTGCTCATCGAGGAGGACGACGAGTGGTTCGCCATCGTCCGCCTGGACGGCGAGGGCGAACCGCGCGCGTTCGTGTCCGCCGTGCACGGGGACGGATTCGGCGCGCTGTTCCTGGATCTCGTCGGGGACGTGCCCCAGGGTGAGGCCGCGGGCGATCCCGCCCTGCTGGACGATTTGGGTGTGGACGCCGAACGCCTCGGCGAGCTGGGCGAGCGGGCGCTGCCCGGCGACGCGCTGGCGACCGTCGCCGAGCTGGCCGGGTTCGGTGAGGAGTACGACCGGCTCCGTGAC
Source organism: Actinomadura rubrobrunea NBRC 15275 (assembly GCF_001552235.1). Taxonomy (NCBI): domain Bacteria; kingdom Bacillati; phylum Actinomycetota; class Actinomycetes; order Streptosporangiales; family Thermomonosporaceae; genus Actinomadura; species Actinomadura viridilutea. Next base: position 12,604 of record NZ_BCQU01000118.1, read on the forward strand.
TGATCCCATCGCCGCCTACGAGGCCGCGATGCGCCTGGCGTTGGCCGAGGCGCGCGGCGCGGGCGAGGCCGGGGACGTGCCGGTCGGCGCCGTGGTCCTGGACGCGTCCGGCGCGGTCATCGGCCGCGGCCGCAACGACCGCGAACGCACCGCCGACCCCACCGGCCACGCCGAGATCGTCGCCATGCGGGAGGCCGCCTCCGCGCTGGGCGCCTGGCGGCTGAGCGGCTGCACCCTCGTGGTCACCCTGGAGCCGTGCACGATGTGCGCCGGCGCCGCCGTCCAGGCCCGCCTGGACCGGATCGTGTACGGCGCCGTCGACCCCAAGGCGGGCGCGGTGGGCTCGTTGTGGGACGTCGTCCGCGACCGCCGCCTCAACCACCGCCCCGAGGTCGTCGCCGAAGTTCTGGCCGACGAATGCGGTGCTGTGCTCACCGAGTTCTTCACTCGCCGCAGAGTCGGGTAGGCTTCCCCGCGGTGGTGTCGCCTAGTGGACGAGGGCGCACGCCTCGAAAGCGTGTGAAGGGCAACCTTCCGTGGGTTCGAATCCCACCACCACCGCTCCGGGCGCCCCCTGGGGAAACACGATCCCCCAGGGGGCGCGACGCGTTCCCAGGCCGAGTCGATGCCCCGCGATTCTTGGGTGGGGACAGGGCGCATGCACCGCCGCCAGGAATGCGGCCGTTCTCCACGCGACCTGCTCGCGACGCCCGGGTCGGCACGGTGGCGTCGGCTAGACGGGTCGCGGACGGACGTCGGCGTCCGTGGCGTAAAGGGTGCGCTGAGGGGAGATGCGCTGCTCGGCCCATATGGTCTTGCCGTTGGCGCTGTAGCGGGTGCCCCAGCGCTGGGACAGGGCGGAGACGAGCTGCAGCCCCCGGCCTCCCTCGTCGGTGGGCTTGCTGCGGCGGATGAGCGGCGTGGTCAGGCTGGCGTCGGACACCTCGCACGTCAACGTCCAGCTGCGCAGCATGCGCAGGCCGATGGGGCCCTTGGCGTGCAGGATGACGTTGCTGACCAGCTCGCTGACCAGCAGCTCGGTGGTGATGACGAACTCCTCGCCGAGGTTCCACGCGGCGAGCTGGCGCCGTACCAGCTCCCGGGCCAGACCGGCGGCCTGGGGCTCCTCGGGCAGCGACCACGAGGCGATGTCCTCGGGCGCGAACTGGCGGGTGCGCACGACGAGGAGGGCGGCGTCGTCGGCGATCGGTTCGTCCTCGGGCAGCAGGGCGCGCACGAGCGTGTCGCGCACCGCGTCGAGAGGCATGGCCGGTTCGCCCCGCAGCGCGTCGGCCAGCGTCCGCGTGAGCTGCGCCGTGCCCGTGTCGACGTCGCGGCCCATCGCCTCCACCAGCCCGTCGGTGTACAGGACGAGCAGCCCGCCGTCGCCGAGCGACACGGTGGCGGTGTCGAAGGGCGGGGAGGCGGCGCCGAGCGGCGGATTGGCCGCGAGCGCCAGGTGTCCGGCGATGCCGTCGGCGCGCAGCACGACCGGCGGCGGGTGGCCGGCGCTGGCGAACGTGAAGTCCCCGGTGACGGGGTCGTAGATCCCGTACAGGCAGGTGGCGAAGTAGTCCTCGCCGAGATCCCCGATGATCGAGTTGAGCCGGTCGAGGATGTCGTCGGGCGGCAGGTCCAGGTCGGACAGGGTGCGGACGGCGGTGCGCAGCCGTCCCATGGTGGCGGCCTCGGAGATGCCGTGCCCCATGACGTCGCCGATGACGAGGGCGACCCGGTCGGACGACAGCGGGATGACGTCGTACCAGTCGCCTCCGATCTCGGCGCCGTACCCGGCGGGCCGGTAGTGCGCCGCGGCCGTCAGCGCGGGCAGGGCGGGCAGCTCGCGCGGCAGCAGGTCGGCCTGCAGCTCGCGGGCGCGGGTGGCGGCGTCGTCGTACAGCCGCGCCCGCTCCAGCGCCTGGGCGATCAACCCGCTGAGCGCGGTGAGCAGCGTGCGCTCCTCCCTGCTCAGGTGGCGGGGGCCGGAGAAGCTGAGGATGCCCGCGCCGATCACGCGCCCCGACGCGACCAGCGGCAGGTACGCGCGGGCGTCCTTCTCCATGGCCATGGGGAAGTCCGCCATCCGCGGGTAGCGGGCGACGACCTCCTCCTCGGAGGCGAAGAACTGCGGGGCGCGGGTGCGCAGCGCCTGCCCGACCGGCGACTCGACCGGGAACGACACGCCCGACAGCCGCTCGACGAACTGCCGCCGGTACCCGACGCTGCCCAGGACCTCCAGGCGCCCGCCGCGCACCGAGCACAGCAGCAGCCCGGTCGCGTGGAAGGCGGGCAGGACGCTCTCGGCGATGGCGGAGACGACGTTCTGCGTGGTGACGGCCTCGGTCAGGGCGCGGGTGAGCTGGTCGATCAGCGCGGCCCGGGCGCTGGCGGCCCTGACCGCCGACAGGACGCGCACCACCGAGCCGAGGGCGGCGTGGTCCTCCTCGGCGTCCCAGGCGGTGTCCCAGACCCGGCCGGTGATCCGGACCACCTCGCCGGAGCGGTCCTGGACGATCCTCGCCCGGGTCCGCAGCCGGCCGTAGGAGCCGTTCCGGCGCCGCACCCGGAACTCGGACTCGTACTCGTCGCCGAGACTGGCGGCCCGGCTCAGATCCTTGCCGATCTTCTCCACGTCGTCGGGGTGGACGACGTCCTTCCAGCTGTCGAGGACGTCCGCCCGGCCGACGAAGTCGATCTCACTGATCAGCTCGCGCAGCGTGTCGCTGTAGGTCACCCGGCCGGTGGACAGCTCGATCTCCCACGTCCCCGCCGCGCCGTCGGACGGCGGCTCGGTGCGCGCGTGCGGCGACGCGGCGGCGAGCGGGCCGGCTTCGGAGCCGTCGTCGGGCACCGCGCGCAGCAGCATCCCGGCGGCCCAGCGCGCGACGTCCTGCAGGAAGGCCCGATCGTCCGGCCCGGGTTCGGCCTTCGACGGCACGAGCAGGGACAGGACGCCGAGCGGGCCCGCCGGTCCGGGGATCGGAACGGAGATCATTCCGACGTCGGCGGGGAGGCCGGGAAGGGCGGGCGGCGGCGTCTCGTCCGACCATGACGCGGGGCCGCTGAGGGAGGACCGCCAGACCGGCCGGCCGAGCCGCGTCGCCTCGGCCGGCGCGACCGAGTCGCCCTGCCGGATGATGTTCCAGACGCCGGTGAACGTCGACGGCAGCCCGCTGCTGGCGGCCAGGCCCAGCTCTCCGGCCACCCCTTTGGCGCCGAGATGCACCATGCCGCCCAGCCCGCCGAGCTCCGCCATGGCGTGCGTCAGCGCGCATTGCAGGACCTCGACGCCCTCGCCCCGGGCGTCCATGGCCTCGAGCAGCCGCAGCCGCTCGTTCCGCGTCCCGCTCGGCTGCTCCCGCGAGCCTTCCGCGAGCCCATCGCTCACCGAGGCCCCCTTCCCCTACCGGTCGCCCGGTGACGCCCACGCGGTCCGTCCGCCCCTTCACGGAGCGGCGTCGTTCCGTACGCTTCTCGCGTGATACCGCAGGGAGCCGTGGTTACTCCGCCCCGGCAATGACTTCATAACGATTGCGCAGACTGCCCTGATTGCCCCTTTCCCTGTTTTTCCGACGTTCTTGGCGAGCTTTTAACGAATCGGAGGACGACTCTTGGGCATCCCCTCGAGCGGCGAGGACGGCGCGGCGCAAGGCGCTGCAGTCCTCCGGCGGGTGGACGGTGCGCGTCCGGTCCGTGGGCTCAACCGGCGGTGACCAAGATGACGCCGGCGGCGGCCATGACCAGGCCGACGCGCTGGACGGCGCGCAGCCGCTCGCTGTAGACGATGCGGGCCAGCAGCACGGTGACCGCCGGATACAGGGAGCTCAGGACGGCCGCGAGGCTGAGCACGCCCTGCTGCGCGGCCACGAAGTACAGGGCGTTGGCGGAGGCGTCGAGCGCGCCGGACAGCAGGGCCAGGCCGATCAGGAGCCGTCCCGACACCGGCGTCCCCGGCAGGGCGCCGCTCAGACGGACCGTCGCGATCAGCGCGATGCCGACGACCAGCAGATTCCCCACGCGGGAGGCGACGAGCGGCCAGAGCCCTGTGTCGTCTCCCGCCTCCTTCAGCAGGATCAAGAAGGTGCCGAAGCACACGCCCGACAGGCCCGCCATGACCGGCCCGTTGTCCAGCAGGCGCCATGGCCTCCCGCCCAGACCCGGTGACCACCGCTTTCCACGCGGACGCACGGGCGCGACCGGGTCCGTCTGGGCCTGCAGCACCGTGCCGTGGCCGAAGCGGTCTCCGGCGTGCACCTGACCGGCGGCGGCCGCCACTGTCACGGGCACCGACGCGACGGCGTCCGGCGCCGCCTGCGCGTCCGCGGGATCGGACTCCATGCTGACGAGCGCGATGGCGATCAGGCACAGCGCGACACCGACCAGCACGCCGCCGGACAGCCGGTCGCCGCGCAGGACGCCCACGGCGACCGGCAGGACGGCCGCGAACAGCGCGGAGACGGGAGCGGTCACGCTCATCGGGCCGCGGGCGAGGGCGCGGTAGAAGACGAGCAGCCCGGTCCCGCCGGCCAGTCCCGCGCCGAGGCCCCACAGCATCGCCGTGCCGGACGGCGAGCCGCCGATGAGCAGCGCCGCGACCAGCACCACCGTCAGCCCCGTCGGCACGCACAGGGCCACGGCCCGCAGCGCGGTGGACCGCCGCGCGACGGCCCCGCCCAGGAAGTCCGCGGCGCCGTAGGCGAGGGCGGCGCCGAGCGCCAGCGCGGTGACCATCATTCGCCGCCGATGAGGCGGGTGGCGATCCGGACGTCGGGCGAGACGGCGCGCAGCCGGGCGGCCAGCTCCTCGCCCGCCTCGCGCAGCCGGTCCAGCGGGTACGGCTCGAGGCGTTCCAGCAGGAAGAGGGCGTTCTTGGTGGACTCGGTGATCCGGGTGCGGACGCACTGCCGCCAGTTCCAGCGGCGGCAGGTCACCCCGGCGTCGTCGCGCCACACGACCTCGCCCTCGTCCGGGTGCTCGACGGCGGGCTCGCCGCGCACGACGGTGTCGAACGGCTCGTCCCCGCGGGCGCGCACCAGGCGCGCCGCCCCGCGGTAGGCGTCGAGGTCCTCGCCGCCGATCGGCAGGGCGTACTCCACGCTGACCGCGTTGTAGGCGTCGACGACCTTGTTGATCGCGGGCAGGGCGTCGACGCGGCGCAGCAGCGCGTCCACCGACGGCCGGGTGCGCTGCGGCTTGGCGCCGAACGCCCGGTACGCCTCGCGCCAGGCGGCGACGTGCGGGTCGTCGGGCACGGCGCGTTCGGCGGCGGCGGCCAGCCACGTGGCCGACTCGTCGTCACCGGGGCCGTTGCGCAGGCCTTCCGCGGTCATGGCGAGCACCGCGAAGTCGGGACGCAGCGTCCGCACCGCGGTGTCGACGACGATCTGGTCGAGCATTCGGGGGTTCCTCGTGTCGGTCAGTTAAATGAAATCGAAGGTCAGTATAACGACCGACACTCCTGTGTCCCGCGACGAACCTCTACTGTGGCGGCCGGGAGGAACCAGTGAGCGATCAGGAAGCGATCGGCGAGGCGGTCGCCCGGACCGTGCGGTCCCTGCGCGCCGGGCACGGCTGGAGCCTGGACGAACTGGCCAGCCGCGCCGGGGTGAGCAAGGGCGTGCTGGTCGGCCTGGAACAGGGGCGCGGCAACCCCAACCTCGGCACGCTGATCCGGATCTCCGACGCGCTGGGCGTGCCGCTGA
>NZ_BCQU01000119.1:0-17704 GCF_001552235.1 Actinomadura rubrobrunea NBRC 15275
CGCCCGGCGCGGAGGCGCGCCGCGCACGCGGACCCCGGCCGACGGGCACGCGGGACGTCAGCGGGCGTCAGCCCGGTTCCCGCGGCGCGGCTTCCTCAACGACATCGAAACCCACACGTCGATCCGCCGATTCGCCTGTCGGTGCGGTCAGCGACGTGCCCGTTGCGCCGCATCTTGATCATCAAGGCGTGGGAGCGGGATCCGGACCGACGCGCCTCGCTGTTTCTCCGCGGATCCGTCATCGTCGTGGGCGACACCGCGGTGGTCATGACACGACTCTTCCGTCTCCGGCGTCAGACGCCGAACCCTCTGGGACGCAACAGAGGAGAGGCCGGCCCTGTCGACCGCCACCTGGCCGTCCTTGACGACCAGGTGGATGCGGCCGCTGTCCTGCAGGATCGAGATGTCGTCGAGCGGGTCCCCGTCCACGACGACCAGGTCGGCGATCTTCCCGGGCGCAAGGGTCCCGAGGTCGTCGAGGCCGAGCAGCTCGGCGTTGGTTCTGGTCGCGGCCACGAGGGCGTCCATCGGCCCCAGCACGGACGCCTTCAGCTGGAGCTCCAGCGCCTTGAAGGGCTGATGCGCGCCGAGGACGTCCGAGCCCGAACCGATGCGCACACCCTTGTCGCGAAGGATGCGCAGGGCCTCGTACGCCCGCTCCAGGACAAGGGCGGCCTGTGCGGCGCTGTCTTCCGTGAGCCCGTGTTCCCGGCCGTCGCGGACGAGGAGATCGAACGTGGCGATGGTCGGTACGGCGAACGTGCCGGCGACGGCCATGGCCTCGGCGGCCTCCTCGTCGACCAGGTTGGCGTGCTCGATACTGCGTACGCCGGCGGCGACGCAGGTCAGGATCGACTCGGGGGTGTAGGCGTGCGCCATCACATGGGTGCGCCGGGCCCGTGCCTCGTGGACGATGGCCGCGATCTCCTCGGCGGTGAACTGCGTGTGCGTCACATGGTCCGTCGGGGAGGTGCAGCCGCCCCCGGCCATGATCTTGATCTGGTCCGCTCCGCGGCGCAGCACCTCGCGAGCGCCCCACTGGCACTGCGGCACGCCGTCGACGACCACTCCCGGGTGGTACAGGCCGTCGCTGCGCCGCTGCCGGTCCTGCACCTCGGCCGGGCGGAAGTCGCTGTGCCCGCCGGTCTGGCTCAGGGGGCCGGTCGCCAGGAACATCCGCGGCCCGGGGACGAGGCCCCGCTCCACCGCCTGCTTGAAGCCGTAGTCGGTGAAGCCGGCGTCGCGCACCGTGGTGAATCCGGCCGCCAGGGTCTGACGCATGTTCGCGAAGGTCTTCGCGGCCAGCACGGGGCGGGACACGGTGTCCACCAGGTTGAGCATCTCGGTGGCCGCGAGGTGGGTGTGGGCGTCGATCAGCCCCGGCAGGACGGTGCGGCCGCCGACGTCGATGACCTGGTTGCGGCCGGTGCGGACAGGTGACCCGCCCATTCCCGTGATGCGCCGGCCCTCGACGCGTATCCACCCTGCCTGGACGGGATCCGAACCGCTTCCGTCGATGATCCGGGCGTTGACCAGGTAGAGGGCGTCCACGGCGAGCTCCTTCGCGGGTGTGGCAGCAGGCTGCTGTTCACGCTAGGAACCGCGTCCAGCGCGGACCATGGACATCCGTTGCGAAGAACGGGCCCCGCCGTACGGCAGACGTTCAGAGCGATTGCGCTCGGTCGGCCTTGGAGTCGATCAGCCGGAGCAGTTTGATGCCCAGGTGCAGGGCGAGCCGGTCCAGCCCGTCACTCAGGTCCATTCCGCTCAGGCATGCGGCCTTCTCCAGACGGTAGTAGACGGTGCCTCGGTGCACGTGCAGACGCGCCGCGGTGGCCTGGTTGTCGCAGCCGGAGTCGAGATAGGTCTCAAGGGTGTCGATCAGGTTCGGCTGGGAGGGCCGGGCCTGCTTGAGCAGCGCCACCCGCGGGTCCATCAGGTCCCGCAGCAGGTGGTCCGGGGTACTGATCAGAACACGCAGCGCGCCGAGCCGATCCCAGGAGCACACCGGACCCGTCGCCGGCCAGACCGTGGCGGCCCGCGCGGCCAACTGTGCGTGTTCGTACGACAGGTGGGCGTCATGCAGATCGGACTGCGGGTCGCCGATGCCGACCACGAGCTCGGGGAGATCGCGAGCGTCGGCGAGCAGGTGATCGATGATGCGTTCGGTGTGCCCTGGGTCCGCCGTCGGCGGGACCGCCGTGAGGACCACGGCTCCTTCCGCGTCGAGGCATCTGAGGGCACCGCGAGAGAGTCCGCCGTGGTCACGCCACAGCCAGTGCGCCAGGGCGTCCGTGCCGAACCCGCCGCGCACGGGCCGCAGGAATATGACGACGACCGGCCAGCCGACGGGGAACCGCCCCTGCTCGCTCAGACGATCGGCCGCCTTGCCGCGTACGGCCGCCGATCCCCGGACGAGGTCCCTGAGCAGGTCGGCGTCACTGTGCCGGGCCTGCTGATCCAGGTAGAGAATGCGTCCCACCTGGGCCGCCGCTTCCATGACCGCGTCCATGCGGGTCTCGTCCAACTCCTGACGAACGTCGAGGAGGCAGATGTAGCCGCAGGTGGTCGACGCCCAGCGGGCAGGAACCACGACCCGACTGGCCAGCTCGCGTTCCGGGTCCGCCGGAATGCGTACCGGGGCGGTCGCCTTGTCGATGTCGTGTCGGCCGAACCATTCGCGGACCCATTCCGGGGTCGACCGCAGGAGCAGCGCGCGTCGGCGGACAGAGTCGATTTCGGCATCCTCATGAGGCCCGAACACGATGGAGTTCAAGCGGGTGTCCGTCAGCGACGTCGGTACGCCGACCTCGGCGGAGATGCCGTTGATGATGTCCTGAAGCTCCTGTAGCACGGCGGCCTCCCGCAGCGTCCCGGGGGCGTGAGCGAGAAGGGCCTCTTCTCCTCTCACAGCTGGGAACATACTGTCAGACAAACTGACATGGAGAGAATGCCTTCATTGCGCGCGGCACGCCGCGCAGGCGGCCGATGGCCGATGCCGGCTTCATGGTCGACCCGACCGCACGGGAGAAGGCGTCGGGTGCGCCCTCGCCGCACACGTGCGGCCCCGAGGCCCCGGACCCGCGGCTACCGCGCGATGGTCTTCACCGCGGTCGTCCAGGGGCGCCTTCCGGCGGGAATGCCTGATGCTCCGCCGCCGCCCAGGCCCCATCAGGGCGATCGGACAGCGGCTGGACAACGGCCGCTCGCCCGGCACCGGTCCTGAGCGAGCGGCCGATCGCGAGGCTGGACGCCGCCGCGGCTCCAGCCGGCGACTCAGCAGATGACGTCGCCGGGGCTGACACCGGTTCCGGGATCGAGCAGGTGGACGGTGCCGTCGCCGTCCTGCGCGCCCAGGAGGAGGAACTCGCTCTTGAAACCGGCGATCCGCTTGGCGCCGATGTTGACCACGCCGACGACGAGACGGCCCAGGAGCTCTTCCCGCCGGTAGTTGGTGACCTGCGCACTGGTGCGCAGGGTCCCGATCTCGGCTCCGAAGTCGACGGTGAGCTTCCAGGCGGGCCGACGGGCTTCGGGGAACGACTCTACGTCCGTGACGCGGCCCACGCGGATGTCGACCGCGAAGAACTGGTCCGGAGAGACTTGGGGTTTGGCCGGGGGCTGGGCGGCGGATGTGCTGGAAACGTTCGGCATGTGCTGGTCCTTGATGTTTCGGATGGCAGGCGGGTCAGCGGTCGTGGAGGAAGCGGCGGTCGGCGTCGGCCAGGGCCTGGGCCAGCAGGTCGACGATCTCGTCGAGTTCCTCCCGGGTGGAGATCAGCGGGGGTGCGATCTGTACGACCGGATCGCCCCGGTCGTCCGCGCGCGCCAGGAGGCCCAGGTCGCGCATGCGCGTTGGGAGGAAGCGTTTGATCAGTTCGTTCTTGCGGTCCGCGGCGAAGCGCTCGCCGTCCGGCCCGTCGACGAGTTCGAGCGCCCAGAAGAAGCCGTCACCGCGCACGTCGCCGACGATGTCCAGCTCGGTCAGTTCGGCGAGCCGCGCGCGGAGGTGCCCGGTCAGGGCGCGAACGTTGTCCAGTACGCCGTCCCGCTCGAAGACGTCGAGGTTGGTCAGCGCGATCGCGGCGGCGACCGGGTGTCCGGCGAAGGTCAAGCCGTGCAGGAGGGTGACTCCGTCGCCGTAGAAGGGCTCGGCCACCTTGTCGGAGACCAGGACGGCGCCGAGCGCGGCGTACGACGAGGTGAGTCCCTTGGCCGTGGTGATCATGTCTGGTACGGCACCGTACCTGGACACGGAGAAGTAGTCGCCGATCCGGCCGAATCCGGTGATGACCTCGTCGGCGACCAGGAGGAAGCCGTAGCGGTCGGCCATCGCCCGCAGCCCTGCCCAGTAACCCGCCGGGGGCGTGAAGCAGCCGCCGGCGTTCTGCACGGGTTCGGCGATCAGCAGGGACACGCGCTCCGGGCCGGCCTCCAGCACCGCCGCCTCGGTCTCGGCCAGCAGCCGGGAGGTGAAGGCTTCCTCGTCGGCGTCGGTCGTGCGATAGCGGTTGGTGTTCGGGACGTGGGTGACGTCCAGCGCCGGAGCGCCGAAAGGTTCCTTGAGCGCCGGAATGCCGGTCAGGGCGAGGGCGCCCATGGTCTGGCCGTGGTAGGCGGTGCGGCGGGCGATCGCCTTGGTGCGCTGCGGCTGGCCCTGAGCCACGTGGTACATGCGGGCGAGCTTCCACGCGGACTCCACTGACTCCGAGCCGCCGGAGGTGAAGAAGACGCGGTTGATGCCGTCGGGGGCCAAAGCGGCGAGGCGTTCGGCAAGCTCGATCGCCGCGGGGTGCGCGGTGTTCCACAGGGTGCTGAACGGCAGGCGGCTCAGCTGTCGTTCGGCCGCCTTGGCGAACTCGGGGCCGTAGGAGTAGCCGAGCTGGGCGCAGAAAAGAGCCGACAGCCCGTCGATGTAGCGCTTTCCGGCGGCGTCGTAGAGGTAGACGCCTTCCCCTCGCTCCGGCAGGAACACGTGCTGCCCGTTGCGCAGACTCGCGTGCTGACCGAAATGAAGGAGAAGGTGGTCGCGGGCAGACGCCTGGAGCCGAGCGGCGTTTGTGGACTGTTCGGGCATGCGAGTCCTCCGAAAAATGGTCGGTGGGCGCAGGGGGCGGGAGACGGCGGTGTCTTCAGTCCCCGTCGGCGCCCGTCAGATCACGCACCGCCGAGTCCAGGTGCGCGTTGACGGCGTCCAGGAGGGCCTGCTCGTCTTCGCCCTGGAGCAGGACCAGCAGGTGCTGGTGTTCGGCGACGAGCAGCTCCTGCCGCGGATAATGGTGCATGAGGTTGGCCAGGCAGATCCGGGTCTCGGCGAGCAGGGTGGCGAACATCCTGCTGAGCCTGGGGCTCTCGGCGGCGTCGACGAGGGCGCTGTGGAAGGCCAGGTCCTGTTCGGCGATGAGGCGAGGGTCGCCCTGGTCGGCCAGGGCGCGCATCTCCTCGACAACGGCGGCGAGCCGCTCCAGATGGTGCCGGGATCTGCCGCGGTGCAGCAGGGTCGCCGCCTCGCGTTCGACCGCACGCCGCGCAGTGTAGATGTCCATGATGTCGGCGACGTCCAATTCGACGACGAACACGCCGCGGTTGGGGATGTTCCTCAGCAGACCTTCCTGGACGAGGCGTTGGAGCGCCTCGCGGACCGGGCCGCGGCTGACTCCCAGACGGGCCCCCAGCTGCGGCTCGATCATCCGGCTGCCCGGCGCGAAGGCGCCGGAGACGATCTGCTCCCGCAGCCGGTCGGCGATGACCTCGGGAGTGCTTCGCAGGTTGACCGGGGTGAGCTCGTCGAGTCCTGGCTGCGACGCCTTCACTGAGCCCTTTCGCGGCCGGCCTGGCTGTCGTCCCCTGCCCTTTCTGCCGGGTGCGAACGCACTCATGACGCCGAGCGGTCCCGCACGGGTACGGCGATGTACTTGTACTCCAGAAACTCCTCGATGCCGACCCGTCCGCCTTCCCGGCCCAGACCGGACTGCTTGACGCCGCCGAAGGGCGCGGCCGGGTTGGAGACCAGGCCGGTGTTGAGGCCGACCATGCCGACCTCCAGACGTTCGCTGACGTTCAGGGCGCGGTCGAGGTCCTGGGTGAAGAGGTAGCCGACGAGTCCCCAGTCGGTGTCGTTGGCCATGCCCACGACCTCGTCCTCGTCGTCGAAGGCGATCACCGGCGCGACGGGGCCGAAGATCTCGGTGGTCAGCATGTCGCTGTCCCGGCTGACCTGGGCCAGGACCGTCGGCGGGTAGAAGTGGCCCGCGCCCTGCGGGACGGTGCCGACGGCGACGACCTCGGCGCCCTTGGCGACCGCGTCCTCGACGAGAGACGTCACCTTCTGCTTGCTCGCGGCGTCGATGAGGGGGCCGACCTGGACGCCGTCGCGGGTGCCCGGCCCCACGGTGAGGGCGGCCATCCGTGCGGCGAGGCGCTCGGCGAACTCTTTCGCGACGGACCGATGGACGAACAGCCGGTTGGCCGCCGTGCACGCCTCGCCCATGTTGCGCATCTTCGCCGTCATCGCGCCTTCGACGGCGGCGTCGAGGTCGGCGTCCTCGAAGACGATGAAAGGGGCGTTGCCGCCGAGTTCCATCGAGGTCCGGACGACCGTGTCCGCGCACTGGGCGAGCAGCAGCCGGCCGACGGCGGTGGAGCCGGTGAAGGACAGCTTGCGGATGTCGCCGCCGCGCAGGGCCGGTTCGACGACGTCTTGGGCGCGGGTGGTGGTGACGACGTTGAGGACGCCGTCGGGCAGCCCGGCCTCTTGGAGGATCCGGGCCAGCGCGAGGCTGGACAGCGGGGTCTGAGGGGCGGGCTTGAGGACCATCGTGCAGCCGGCGGCGACCGCGGGGCCGATCTTGCGGGTGCCCATCGCCAGGGGGAAGTTCCACGGGGTGATCAGCATGCAGGGGCCGACGGGCTGCCGCATGACCATGATCCGGTTGCGGCCGTCGGGCGTGGTCGTCATGCCACCGTCGATGCGGACCGCCTCCTCGGAGAACCAGCGGAAGAACTCGGCGGCGTACGCCACCTCGCCACGCGCCTCGGCGAGCGGCTTGCCCATCTCCAGGGTCACCAGCATCGCCAGCTCGTCGGTGCGCTCGACGATCAGCTCGAAGGCGCGGCGCAGGATCTCGCCGCGCACCCGCGGCGCGGTGCGCGCCCAGGAGCCCTGGGCCGCCACCGCCGCCTCGACGGCGTGGGCGCCGTCGGCCGCGCCGCCGTCGGCGATCTCGCACAGCCGTGTCTCGGTGGCGGGGTTCTCCACGGCGAAGGTCCGGCCGTCGGCCGCCGGGACCCACCGGCCCGCGATGAACAGCTGCCGGGGGACGTCCGCGATGACGTCCGTCCTGATGTCGTTGGTGTCGGCCATGTGCGTGTCTCCCAAGGTCAGGAGGGCGAAGGGGGTTGGGGGTCGTCCAGGAGCTGTGCCAGGTGGACGGCGCCGGGGCGGCCGTCTCCGACGAGGTGCTCGATCTGCATCTGGCAGCTGATCCCGTCGGCCAGGACCGGTGTCCCGGGCGCGACGGCTTCCAGCCGGTGGCGCAGCGCCTGGTCGGCGACGGCGAGCGAGATGTCGTAATGCTCCTGCTCGAAGCCGAAGTTGCCGGCCGCGCCGCAGCAGCCGGCGACCTCGGTGATCTTGTCGATGCCGAGGTCGCGCAGGAGGTCGCGCTGCTGTCCGGCACCGAAGACGGCGTATTGGTGGCAGTGGGTCTGAAGCAGCACCTCGTCGGGTACCCGCCGGGGCCTCCACCCCGCGGCGACGCGCTCGGCGAGCGCCCCGGCGAAGGTCTGCACCCGCGCGGCGACACGGCGGGCCGCCTCGCTGTCCACCAGCTCCGGCAGATCCTTGGCGAGAGCCGCGGCGCAGCTGGGCTCCGTGACGACGATCGGCCCCTCGGTCGCGTCGAGGACGGCGGCCGTTCGGCCCAACACGCGCCGGGCGATGCCGAGTTGGCCGGTGGTGATCCAGGTCAGGCCGCAGCAGACGTCGCCGCGCGCCTGGGCGGGCAGCCCGGCGTCGGCGAGAACTCGGAAGGCGGCTCCGGCCAGTTCGGGTCGGAAGGCCTTCGTGAACGAGTCCACCACGAGGACCGCCGCGGGCGCTTGCGCCGTCTCCGCCACACCGCGCAGCCACGCGCGGTGTCCGTGGAACGCGGGCAGGCGCCGCTTCGGCGTCACCCCGCCCAGGCGGGCGATCCATGGCCCGAGACGGCTGCCCATCACCGCGTTGACCGGCCGAGGCATGCGTCCGGCGAGCGCCGCCCACAGCGGTAGCCAGCCGAGCGAGTAATGCGAGAGGGGACGCAGGCGCCATTTGTAGTGGTGGTGCAGGAACTCCGACTTGTACGTCGCCATGTCGACGCCGACCGGGCAGTCGCTGGAGCACGCCCTGCACGACAGGCACAGGTCAAGTGCCTCACGGGCGTCCCGGGAGCGCCAGCCGCCGGGCAGCGCCCCGCGCAGCATCTCCTGCAAGGTCCGCGCCCGACCGCGGGTGGAGTGCTGTTCGTCGCCGGTGGCCCGGTAGCTGGGACACATCACACCGCCGATGTGGCTACGGCATCGGCCCACGCCCACACAGCGGTTGGCGGCCGCGGTGATGCCTCCCGGGTCTTCCCGCAGGGCGAACACCGTCGAAGTGGCGGTGGTCCTGCCCGTGTCGAGGGCGAGGTCCGCGTCCAGTGGGCGGGGGTCGACGAGGATGCCCGGGTTGAGCAGGCCCTCGGGATCCCAGGCGTGCTTGAAGGCCGCGAAGGCGTCCAGCATCTGCTGGTCGTACATCACCGACAGCAGCTCGCTGCGGGCTCGGCCGTCGCCGTGCTCGCCGGAGAGGGTTCCCCCGTGCCGTACGACGAGCCGGGCGGCCTCGGCGAGGAAGGCGCGCATGGCGGCGCGGCCCTCGGCGGTGTCGGGGCGGAAGTCGAGCCGTACGTGGACGCAGCCCGCGCCGAAGTGGCCGTACAGTACGCCGGTGAGCCGGTGTTCGGCCATGAGGGCGCGAAAGTCGCGCAGATAGCCCGACAGCCGGTCGGGGGCGACCGCCGCGTCCTCCCAGCCGGGCCAGGTCGCGCTGCCGTCGGTGAGCCGGGAGGCCAGGCCCGCGCCGTCCTCGCGCACCCGCCACAACGAGGCGCGCTCGGAGCGGTCGGTGATCAGTCGACCGGAGACCATCCGGCCCGCCGCCTTCAGCTCGCCCAGGAGGCGTTCGGCATCCGCGGTCACCTGCCGCGGGTCGTCCCCGTCGAGGTCGACGTACAGCCAGGCGCGGCCTTCGGGCAGTCCGGTCACGGAGGATGCGCCCCGGCGATGGCGCATGGCGGCCACCATCGCCTCGTCCATGCCCTCGACGGCGGCCGGGGAGAACGTCAGGATCAGCGGCACGTCCTCGGCCGCGTCGACGACATCGTCGTAGCCGAGTGCTATGAGCAGCGAGGCCGGCGGCTTCGGCCTCAGACGCACGGTGGCAGAGACCACCGTGGCGCAGGTCCCCTCCGTTCCGGCCAGGGCCCGTACGACGTCGAACCCGTTCTCGGGCAGCAGGTGCTGGAGCTGGTAGCCGGAGATCTGGCGCGGGATGCGGCCTAGAGTCAGGCGGATCGCCGCCAGGTTCGCCTCGACGACGCCGCGCAGGCTCGCCGTCAGCCGCGCCACCCGTTCCCGGTCCGCCTCGTCCACGGCGTGCAGCCCGTCGCGGTCCGCGACCACGCGGGTGCCGTCGGCCAGGACCAGGTCGAGGCCGAGGAGGTGCTCGCCGGTGCGGCCGTAGCGTACGGAGTGGTTGCCGCACGCGTCATTGCCGATCATCCCGCCGATGGTGCAGCGATTGTGCGAGGACGGGTCCGGGCCGAAGACCAGCCCGTGCGGGGCGACGGCGGCCTGGAGGTCGTCGAGGACGATGCCGGCCTCGACGCGCGCCGTCCGCGCGGACGGGTCGATCTCCAGGACGCGGCGCATGTGACGGGACAGGTCCAGGACGAGGCCGGTCCCGAGGGCGTTGCCGGCCATGCTGGTGCCCGCGCCGCGGACGGTGACGGGCACGCCGAGCCGGTGGCAGACCCGGTGCGCGGCGGCGACCTCGTCAGCGGTCGCGGGGAACGCCACGGCCAGCGGCGGCACCCGGTAGTTGGACGCGTCGTAGGAGTACTGCGCGCGCCGGCCGCCGGAGGCGTCGGTCCGCAGGGACGGCACCTCCAGGCGCAGTGCCTCCACCAGGTCCTCAGCGGTGACCGGAGAGAGGGACGTGCCGGTCATGACGCGGCGGCCGTGCCCTTGGCGACGGCGGCCTGCCAAGCGGCGAGCCCTTCGTCGACGGCGGCCTCGTCGATGACCAGCGCCGGCATCATGCGCACGACGTTGTGCCACGGACCGCACAGCAACAACAGCAGTCCCTCGGCGGCGGCGGCCTGCTGCACCCGGGCGGCGGTGGCCGGGTCGGGGGATCCGTCGGCGGTGACGAACTCGTTGGCGAGCATCAGGCCCAGTCCGCGGACGTCGGCGATGCCCGGAGTGGCGCGGGCGACCTCCTCCAGGCCGGCGCGCAGTCGCCGCCCCATGGCGTCGGCGTTCTCCACCAGCCTCTCGTCGCGGATCACGTCGAGGGTGGCGACCGCGGCCGCGCACGCGACGGCGTTGCCGCCGTAGGTGCCGCCCTGCGAGCCGGGGTGCGCCTTGCTCATCAATTCCTCAGAGGCGGCGATGCCGGACAGCGGAAAGCCGCTGGCCAGGCCCTTGGCGATGGTGATGACGTCCGGGCGGACGTCCTCGGCGTGGTCGTGGCCCCAGAAGCGGCCGGTGCGGCCGAAGCCGGTCTGGATCTCGTCGATGACGAGCACGATGCCGTAGCGGTCGGCGCGCTCGCGCAGCCCGCGCAGGAAGGCGGGGTCGGCCGGGATGTAGCCGCCCTCGCCGAGCACCGGCTCGACGACGAAGGCCGCCGTGTCCTGCGGGGCGGTGACGGTCTGGAGCAGGTAGTCGAGCTCGCTGAGCGCGAAGCGTGTGGCGGTCTCCTGGTCCCAGCCGTAGCGGGAGGCCGCGGGGAACGGGGCGACGGCGACGCCCGACATCAGCGGGGAGAAGCCGGTACGGAACCTGGTGCCGGACGTGGTCATCGAGGCCGCGGCGACGGTGCGTCCGTGGAAGCCGCCGTGGAAGACGACGATGTTGGGGCGGCCGGTGGCCTGCCGGGCCAGCCTCAGGGCCGCCTCGACGGCCTCGCTGCCGGAGTTGGCGAAGAACAGGCTGTCCAGCCCGGCGGGCAGCACGTCCCCGAGCCGCTCGACCAATCGCTGGAGCGGCTGGTGCATGACGGTCGTGTACTGGCCGTGGATGAGCTTGCCGACCTGCTCCTGGGCGGCGGCGACCACACGCGGGTGGCAGTGGCCCGTGCTGGTGACACCGATGCCGGCGGTGAAGTCCAGGTAGCGGCGGCCGTCGGTGCCGTAGACGTGGACGCCTTCGCCGCGTTCGACGGTGACGGGGGTGGCTTGGCGCAGGTGCGGGGACAAGCTGGTCATGGCGGTTGCGACTCCTCGTGCGGGTCGAGCTGAGGTCCGTGCCGGGCACCGGGGCGCTGGGAGGGCCCGGCACGGACCGCAGCGGCGGTCAGCCGTTGAACTTCTCGTGGACCTCGTTGACGGTGGCCGCCAGGTCCGTCAGGTCACGGCGGACGGCATGGGCGATCGACGGGTCGTCCTTCTCATCAAGGCGGTTGATCCATACGCGGGCGATGCCGAGCCGGCCGGCCGGCACCATGTCGTGGAAGTAGCTCTGCGCCACGTGCACCCAGCGGTCACGGGTGACCCCGAGGGACTTCTCGAAGTACTCGAAGTGGTTGTGGGCCGGCTTGTAGGCGCCGGAGTCCTCAGCGGTGACGATCGCGTCGAACTGGATCTGCAGGCGGCGCTGGGTCTCGCCGATGACGACGCGGTCGCAGTTTGTGAGCAGGGCGAGGTTCCAGCCGGCCTCCTGCAGCTCGCGCAGGGCCTGCTGGGTATCGGGGAAGACGGGCCAGAACGGGATGGCGGCCCTCAGGACCTGGAACTGGTCCTCCACCAGGTCGAGCTTCGCCTCGGCGGCCGCGCGCTTCAGGGTCTCCACCAGGACGTCGCTGTAGCGCATGCCGGGGTGCTCGCTCTGCACCTGCGGCTCGTGGCGGTTGTAGACATCCAGCAGCTCCCGGCCCTTGCCGGGGGCGACGAGCTCGATGCCGGTGGCGATGCCGTGGCGCCAGTCCACGAGGGTGCCGAAGCAGTCGAAGGTGACCCAACGCTTCTCGCTCATTGGTCTTTCTCCGGGTTCGTCGAAGGAAGGAGCCGGGGCGGGGTTGCGACCAGAAGCCGACCGGCATTGCCAACAAGCGGATCGTCTACGATTCCGCGCCGCGTGTCTCTCGCCGGCTGTTCAGAGATGGCGGCGACGACTTTCGACGCCTGCACATGGTTCGCCGTCGCATGAGCGCTCTACGGTCCTCGGCACCAGTGGCATTTCGCGAAGCCGCCCCAATCCCCCGAGCACTTCGGAGATCTGCGTGCCGCCTCATGCCCGCTCGCACACGACCGTCCCGGCCAGTGCCCCTCGGTCTCCCTCGTCACGACAGCGCTCGCCGACCGGCCGGGCCGCCGCCGCGGCGGCCGGCGCCGCCGTCATCTGGGGAACCCTGGGTCCGGTGACGTCCCGGTTCCCGGCCGAGAACCTGCTGCACGTGGCGGAGCTGCGCCTGATGATCGGCGCCGCGACCCTGTACGTACTGGCCCGGCGCCGCCGGATGGGTCATGTGCCCTGGCAGCGACGGGAGTTGCGGGCAGTCGCCATCGGCTCAGTGGCCGTGTCGGGCTTTTCGGTCTGCTATTTCCACGCCGTCGAACTGTCGGGGGTGGCCACGAGCACGGTGATCGCTATCGGTGGCGCACCGGTCGTCGCGGGCCTCACCGCCCGCCTCGTCACCGGGCGGTCCGTCACCCGCACCTGGGCCGTCGCCACCGCCTTGGCCGTTACCGGCATCGCCCTGGTGTCCCTGCCGGGCGGTGCCCTCTCCTTCAGCCTGCCCGGCATCGCCCTCGCGGGCCTGGCGGCAGGCCTGTACGCGGCGCAGGCCGACACGATCCAGCTGGTGGCCCGGCGGCACGGCCCCGCCACCGCGGTGGCCGCCATCTTCGCGGGCGGCGCCGTGACCCTCGTTCTCTGGCTGCCCGGCGCCGTGTCCTGGGCGGCCGCCGACACCGGGCGTCTGATCGGCGTGCTCTACCTCGGCGTGTGCACAACCGCCGTCGCCTACGCCCTCTTCGCCCACGGCGTCGACCGACTCGGCGCCCCGACCGCGGTCACCGTCTCCCTGCTGGAACCGGCCGTCGCCGCCGTCCTGGCCGCCGTATGGCTGCACGAGGAGCTTTCCGCCCCGCGCTGGGCCGGGATCGTCCTCGTCCTGGGCGGGCTCGCGCTCATGACGCGACCGCGTCGGCTCGCCCCGGCCCGGTACCGGGTCTGATCCTCCGGTCCTTCCCTCCTCGGGCTGCGGCCCCTCCATGGACCCGCCAGTCGGCGGGCCCCTTTCCGAGTCATGCAAGGGACCCTTCGTGCAACAACTGCAACCCGGCCTCAAAGGCCGCCATCTGAGCATGATCGCTATCGGCGGAGTCATCGGCGCCGGCCTGTTCGTCGGGTCGGGCGCCGGCATCCGCAGCACCGGTCCGGCCATCATCGTCTCCTATGCCCTCGCCGGAATCCTGGTCGTCCTGGTGATGCGCATGCTGGGCGAGATGTCCGCGGCCGCCCCCTCGACCGGTTCCTTCTCCTCGTACGCCGACCTAGCCCTGGGCCGCTGGGCCGGCTTCACCATCGGATGGCTGTACTGGTGGTTCTGGGTGGTGGTCCTCGCCGTAGAGGCGACCGCCGGCGCCGCAATCGTGCACAACTGGATGCCCGCCGTCCCCGCCTGGCTCGTCGCCCTGCTCGTGATGGTCGTGCTGACCGGCACCAACGTGTGCTCCGTCGGCTCCTTCGGCGAGTTCGAGTTCTGGTTCTCCGCCATCAAGGTCGGCTCCATCGTCGTCTTCATCGTCCTCGGCGGCCTGGCCGTCTTCGGCCTGCTGCCCGGCACCGAACCGGTCGGCACGGACAACCTCACCGGCCACGGCGGTTTCTTCCCGCGCGGCGGCGGAGCGGTCGTGACCGGCATGCTGAGCGTCGTCTTCAGCTTCATGGGCAGCGAGATCGTCACCATCGCCGCCGCCGAGTCGAAGGACCCCGGCCGCGCCGTCGCCAAGGCGATCGCCAGCGTCATCTGGCGCATCCTGGTCTTCTATCTGGGCCCGATCGCCGTCGTCATCACACTGCTGCCCTGGGACAGCAGCAAGATCGGCAGCAGCCCGTACGTCGCCGTCCTGGAGCACATCGGCATCCCCGGAGCCGCGCCCGCGATGGACGTCATCGTGCTGACCGCGGTGCTCTCCTGTCTCAACTCGGGCATCTACACGGCGTCCCGGATGGCGTTCTCCCTCGCCGAGCGCGGTGACGCACCCCGGTCGTGGACGCGGGTGACCTCCCGAGGCGTGCCGCGCCGGGCGATCTTGGCCTCCGTGGCCTTCGGGTTCCTCGCCGTGGGCTTGAACTACTACTCCCCCGACTTCGCCTTCACCTTCCTGCTCAACTCCTCCGGGGCGGTGGCGCTGTTCGTCTGGCTGGTCGTCGCCGTATCGCAGCTGCGACTGCGCCGCAGGTACGAGCGGGAGGCCCCGGAACGGCTGGTGCTGCGCATGTGGGGCTTCCCGGTCCTGACATGGGTGGCGATCGTCGGCATCATCGCCGTCCTGGTCACGATGCTGTTCGACGCCTCCGCGCGACCGCAGCTGCTGTGGTCGGTCGGCGTGGCGGCTCTGGTGCTGGTGTGCGCGTGGGTGCGGCAGACGCGGCGCGGTGGCGTTCCGGTCGAACCGCCAGACCCGCGGCGGGAGCCGGTCCGCTGACGTTCCCGCCTCCGCCGTCTCCTCCGGAGGCGGCGGAGGCTCCTATGGATATCGATCGCGCAGGTCGTGATCAATCCTGGCCGGGGCAGGGCGACGCGGATCAGCCAGGTAACAGATGGTCACCCGCATCACCGCTGTCAGCGGCCTGTGAGCGCCCTGACGGCACTGTGCAGGTGGGCACGCATCAACGTCCGTGCCGCAGCCGCATCCTGCGCCTCCAGAGCGTCGAGGATCCGGCGATGTTCGTCCACGAGGTCGGCACGGCGCGGATAGTGGACCTCCAGCTGCACCAGGCACATCCGCACTTCCTCCAGCAGGCCGTGGAACAGCCGGACCAGCCGCGCGCTTCCCGCGGCCTCGACCAGCGCCGTGTGAAAAGCGAGATCGGCCTCTGCCACCTCACTCCACGGGGCGTCGGCGGGAAGGCTTTGCAGATGCTCCAGCGCCTGCCCCACCTGGTGCAGGCGCTTCGATGAACGGCCCGATGCCGACAGATGGCCGACCACGTGCAGTTCGACGGCTTCCCGCGCGAAGTAGACGTCACGTACGTCTGCGCCGTTCATCTCCGGTACGACGGCCGAGCGGCCGGTGTCCCGGCGCAGCACTCTGCGCTCGACCAGGTGCTGCAGGGCGGTGCGTACGGTGGGGCGGGCGACGTTGAACCGCTCGGCCAGCTCCACCTCCGGGAGTTTCGAGCCGGGCGGCAGATCGCCGCTGAGGATCTGCCGGCGCAGTTCCTCGACCAGTGCCTGCACGGCGGTGACGCGTTGCAGCACGGTGCAGCCCCCTACTCCGTTTCACAGGCGAACATATTGTCGCACAGTCTGACAGTAGTGCGATGTCGGGTATCCGGACGCGCTTGACGCGCCCCGACCGTGCCGTTTCGGGGCGCGTCAAGCGACTGCGGATCAGGGCGAGGCGGGGCTCCCCAGCCGAGCCGTGTCAGGAGCGGGATCCGTCATCCGGTGCCGGCCCTTGGGGCTGAGGTCTTCGAGGGTGCGTCCCTTGGTCGCGAGTCCCAGGGTCAGCACGGTCAGCACGCCCGCCAGGAGGACGGCCGACGTGACGCTGAAGACGGCGTTCAGTCCGCCGTGGGCTGCCGCGGCCGTGAAGGCGAAGGGGGCGATGATGCCGCCGATGCGGCCGAAGGCGGAGGCGGTCCCCTGACCGGTGGCGCGGATCTCGGTCGGGTAGGTCTCCGGTGTGTAGGTGTACAGCAGGGCGTAGACGCCGTTCATGAACAGCGAAAGCGCCGCGCCGAAGCCGATGATGGCGCCCTCGGAGTCGGCCAGCGCCATACCGAGGGCGGACAGCGTGGCCCCGGACAGGTACAGGGCGATGGCCCGCTTGCGGTCGAGGTACTCCGACAGGAAGGCGGCGCTGAAGTAGCCCGGGATCTGGGCCAGGTAGATGTACAGCACGAAGCTGAAGGACTTCACGACGGTCATGCCGCTGTCGGCCAGAAGCTTGGGCATCATCGTGAAGAAGCCGTAGTAGGCGAACGTGAGGCAGAACCACATCACCCAGGCCACGAAGGTCCGCTTGACGTAGGGGCCGCTCCACAGCACCAGGAGCTTCCTGCCCATCGAGGCATGGGCCAGGTGATTGGTCGCCGACGCGGCGTCCGGCTCGGCCGGAACGGGCGGCAGGGCGGCGCCGGTCTCCTTGCGCACCGAGTCCTCCAGCGCGGCGACGACCTGCTCGGCCTCCTCCACACGGCCCTTCGACAACAGGTAGCGCGGGGATTCGGGCATGGAGCGCCGCCACCAGATCACGGCCAGGATGGGCAGCGCCAGGATGATCTGGGCGTACCTCCACCCGTCGTCGAACGGAGAGATCACGTACCTGCCGATCAGCGCGGACAGGACGTAGCCGAAGGAGAAGAACCCGGCGACGGCACCGATGAACCGGCCCCTGTAGCGCCCGGGCACGAACTCCGAGAGGTACGGGGCGATGATGGCGCTCTCCGCCCCGATGCCGACGCCGGCCAAGACGCGGAAGGCGAACAGCACCCAGTAGTTGGGCGCGAGCGCGGCGACCAGCGTCATGCTCGTGTACGCGACGAGCGAGCCGAGCATGACCTTCTTGCGCCCCAGCTTGTCCCCCAGCGTGCCGGCGGTGAGGGCGCCGATCAGGAAGCCGATGAGCAGCGCGCTGGCCAGCAGGGAGATCTGGCCGGCGCTCAGCGCCCACTGCTGGGCGACCACCGGCAGGATGAAGGCGATGATCGCCGCGTCGGCTCCATCGAAGGTGTAGCCGAGACCGCCGATGACAAGGAGCTTGCGATGGGTGCGGCTCAGGGGTAGGCGCTCGAGCCGTGCGATGTGGTTCATGATCGGTCCTCGAGATCGGGGGCGCTGAGGCTGCGGGTAGCCGAGCCCGAACGAAGGGGGGAGAGGAGATGTCTGAACCGGCGGCGTGGGAGGCCGCTGGTGGGAAGGACCGTACAACCGCCGGAAGTGCTGGACTATGGGCAGCGGTTCGAGTGTCGCCGCTGCTCTTTGGGCATTTGACGAACTCGCGGCGGCCTGTGCACGGCCTCCCGGCGGCGTCGGGCCGCGCCCGGCGTCACCACGCACTGCTCGCGGGAGACGATCGGGCCCATGGCGGTGTCGGGGGACATCGGGTCGCCGAGGCGGATGCCCGCGGCGATGGCCCGCATCCGCTCGATCATCTCCTCGTACACGGGCCGCTGTGCGGAACGTCTGGAGGCACCCTTCGGCGGACTCGTGGACAGCGGCACCGGC
>NZ_BCQU01000120.1:0-17571 GCF_001552235.1 Actinomadura rubrobrunea NBRC 15275
GGCACCGACGAGCTCCGCCAGAACTGGAACGAGGACAAGCGCTGGCTGCCCGAGTGGGACGACGAGCGCCGCGCCCGCGGTTACGCCGGCTGGAAGAAGGCCGTGGCCCGCACGCTCGACTGGGTCGAGATCGACTGACGGGCCCGGGCACCGTGACCGACCTTCGATCGGGGAGAGACACGTGACATCCATAGCCCTGGAACCGGGGTACCGCGACGCGGTTCTGGACGGCCTCGGTGAGACCGAGTTCGACATCCTGGTGATCGGCGGAGGCATCGTCGGCGTCGGCACCGCGCTGGACGCCGTCTCGCGGGGTCTGTCGGTCGCGCTGGTCGAGGCCCGCGACTGGGCCGCCGGCACGTCCAGCCGGTCCAGCAAGCTCATCCACGGCGGCCTGCGCTACCTGGAGCAGCGCGATTTCGGGCTGGTGCGCGAGGCGCTGCGCGAACGCGGCCTGCTGCTCAGCCGCCTCGCGCCGCACCTGGTGCGTCCGGTGCGGTTCCTGTACCCGCTGCGCAACCGCATCTGGGAGCGCGCCTACGTCGGCGCGGGGGTGACCCTGTACGACACGATGGGCGGGGCGCGCATCCTGCCCTGGCACAGGCAGCTGTCCCGGCGGGCCGCCCTGCGCGAGGCCCCGGCGCTGCGGCACGACGCGCTGGTCGGGGCCATCCAGTACTACGACGCCCAAGTGGACGACGCCCGTTTCACCATGATGGTCGCCCGCACCGCCGCCCTGTACGGGGCGCGCGTGGCGACCCGCGCCAAGGTGACCGGGTTCCTCCGCGAGGGCGCGCGCGTCACCGGCGCCACCGTCGTCGACCTGGAGAGCGGACGGGAGATCGCCGTCCGGGCCCGACGGATCGTCAACACCACCGGGGTGTGGACGGACGGCACGCATAAGATGACCGGCGCGCGCGCCGCGTTCACCGTGCAGGCGTCCAAGGGCGTGCACATCGTCGTGCCCCGCGACCGCATCCCCATGGACACGGGGCTGATCACCCGCACCGAGAAGAGCGTGCTGTTCGTCATCCCCTGGGGACGGCACTGGATCGTCGGCACGACCGACACGCCCTGGGAGGAGGGGCCGGACGAGCCCGTCGCCGACCGCGCCGACGTCGACTACCTCCTGGAGCAGGCCAACGCCTGGCTGCGCGTCCCGCTGACGCACGACGACATCGAAGGCGTCTACGCGGGGCTGCGGCCGCTGCTGTCGGGCGACACCGACGACACCACCCGGCTGTCGCGCGAGCACACCGTGGCCGAGCCGGTGCCCGGGCTGGTGGTGGTCGCGGGCGGCAAGTTCACCACGTACCGGGTGATGGCCGAGGACGCGGTGGACGCGGCCGTTCGCGGCCTGGAGGACAACGTGCCCGCCTCCGTCACCGCCCGCCTGCCGATCATGGGCGCGGAGGGCTTCGAGGTGCTCTGGAACGACCGCCGCAGGCTCGCCGCCGAGTCCGGGCTGCACGTGGCGCGCGTCGAGCACCTGCTGCGGCGGTACGGGACCTGCGTGCGCGAGGTCGTGGAGCTGATCGCGGACGACCCGTCGCTGGGCGAGCCGATCCCGGGCGCGGCCGACTACCTCAAGGCCGAGGCGGTCTACGCGGTGTCGCACGAAGGCGCGCTGCACTTGGAGGACGTGCTGTCGCGCCGTACCCGCATCTCGATCGAGGAGTGGGACGGCGGCGAGGCGGCGGCGCGTCCCGTCGCCGAGCTGATCGCGCCGTTGCTCGGGTGGAGCGACGACGACGTGGCGGAGGAGGTGGAGCGCTACGTGCGGCAGATCCGGGCGGAACGCGGCAGCGCGGCGCTCTCCGAGTCGGGAAGCCGCCCGTCCCGCCGGTCGTCGGTGTCGGCCGCCTGACCGGTGCCCGAGGACGCGTCCCCGATCGGCGCCGCATCGGGGACGCCGCGAGTCGTCGGCCCGGCGCTCCGGGCCGACGACTCAGGCGCTGAACGGCTCGCCGTAGCGCTCGTCGAACACGATCTCCTCGACCGGGCGGCGCGACAGCTTCTTGGGGAAGCCGCGTTCCGGGTAGCCGACGGCGATGTGCGCGGCGGTGATGACGCCGTCCGGGATGCCCAGCAGCTCCTTCACCTGGGGCTCGCTGTGGCACAGCAGCGTGGTCATGGCGCTGGCCACGCCCTGGGCGCGCAGCGCGAGGCAGAAGTTCTGCGCGGTCGGGTAGATCGAGCCTCCGCCCACGACGCTGAGCCGGCCGAGGTCGGTGTCGGTGGGGTGCAGCCCGTCCAGCTCGGCGCACAGCACGACGATGGCCGGGACCTCGTGCAGGTGCTCGGCGAAGTGGTCGGCGTCGGCGACGGTCTTGGGCAGCGCCCCCACCGCGATGTCCCCGGCCCCGATGCCGTCCAGGTACGCCTTCCACGGGCCGAGGTACCACTCCTGGAGCCGCCGCTTGCGGTCCTTGTCGCGGACGACGACCCAGCGCACCGGCTGGCGGTTGCCGCCCTGCGGCGCGAACCGGGCCGCCTCGAACGCGGTCAGCAGCACCTCGTCCGGCACGGGGTCGGGCCGGAAGTACCGGCAGGTCCCCGTGGTCTTCATGGCCTCGATGACGTCCATGTCATCCTCCGGTGGCGCGTGGCAAGGGCGGGGTCGTGTTCGGGAGGCGGCGCGAACGTCAGGGCTTGCGGCCCACCGCGCCGTACATCCACACCAGGTCGAGGTCGGCGGTCACCGGGCCGTCGGGCCGCCACAGCGACGTCTGGACGATGCCGGGCTCCAAGATCTCGAAGTCGCCGAACATGGCCTCGATCTCGGCCTTGCGGCGGGGCACGGCCGGGGCCTTGGCCTGGGTGTAGGTCTGGGCCACCCCGTGGACGTGGTCCGGCCGCAGGTCCTGGGTGGGATGCGAGATGACCAGGTGGCTGCCGGGGGCCATGGCGGCGCGAAGCGGACCCACGATCTCCTCGGGGTCCTTGTCGGGCACGAACTGCAGCACCGACACCAGCATCGTCGCCATCGGCTGGTCGAAGTCGATGAGGGCGCGCACGTCGGGATGCGCCAGGATCGCCTCGGGGTCCCGCACGTCCGCCTGCACCACCCGCGTCTCGCCCTCGCTGTGCGACGCCAGGAGCGCGCGGGCGTGCACGAGCACGATCGGGTCGTTGTCGACGTACACCACGCGCGTCTCGGGCGCGATCTCCTGCGCCACTTGGTGGACGTTGCGCTGGGTGGGCAGCCCGGCGCCGAGGTCGAGGAACTGGCGGATGCCGGCGTTCACCAGGAACCGGACGGCGCGTTGGAGGAAGGCGCGGTTCTCTCGGGCGAGCAGGCGCAGTTCCGGGGCGATCGCCAGGGATTTCTCGGCGGCCTCCCGGTCGGCGGCGTAGTTGTCCTTTCCGCCGAGGTAGTAGTCGTACATCCGCGCCGGATGGGCGATATGGGTTTCCAGTTCGGCCGGTGTCGGCTGATCACCCATCCCATGCCCTTCTCTGCGCCGCGTCGTCGCGGTTGTCTGCGGACGAGAAGATCATATGACCGATTCCGGCCGTGAGGCGGGGAAACGTTGCCTTGCGCAGATGACGCTTCGTCCGACGCCCGCTTCGTCCGGCGCCCGATTCGTCCGGCGCCGACGAGGCGGCCTCGCGCCGCGCGCCTCGCCCAGGCCCGGGCCGCGGGGCGGGGACGCGCGGTGCGAAGGCGCGGTCAGCGCAGCGTCACGGTGAAGCGTTTCGCGGTTCCGTAATTGCCGGCCGCGTCGATCGACCGGTACTCGATGGTGTGCCTGCCGCGCGGCAGCTTCCCATAGACCAGGTGGTCGATGACGGTGCCGTCAGGAGTGAACAGGAACGGCGCATTCGAGTCGGTCGGCCAGCCGTAATAGTGGTACCAGCCGTCTCCGTCGACGCGGAATTCGCTCACGACGTATCCGTTCTGATCGTCCTTAGGGGTGAGTCGAAGCGTGAATCGTTCGTCGAACGTGTAGTGCTCGCCTTTTTGTTCGGCGGGTCGGGAGACCTCGTAGGAGGTGACGGGCGGCGTGGCGTCGACGGTCCACGTGCGCGTCGTGTTCCCGGCGGTGGCGGTGACCCGGTGGGTGCCGGGACGCAGACGGAACCGCTTGAGGTCCAGGTCGCGGTCGGCCTGGACGGGGCGGCCGTCGATCGTCCAGTGGACGCGCACCGGACGCGTCGCCGGGTGCGTGGTCTCGGCGTAGATGACGCTGCGCGCGCCGACCGGAACGTTCGTCGGGGTGGTGTCGGTGAGGCCGTCGGGCGTGGCGTCGGGCGGCGTGGTGAGCGCGGTGTCGACCGTCCAGGTGCGGGTGCGCGTCAGCGAGTCCCGCACCTGCGGGTCGCGGATGAAGGGCGTGGGGTCGGAGACCGTCACCGTCACCGCGTGCCTGCCGGGACGCAGGCGCAGGCGGCGCAGGTCGAGGTCGTGGCCGCCGCGCTGGACCGTCCGGCCGTCCACCGTCCACGTCACCGACAGCGCGTGGCCGACGGGGTGCATCGTCTCCACCCACAGGACGCGGTCGGCGCCCACGGGGCGGTCGGCGGGCGCGGCGTCCTGCAG
Source organism: Actinomadura rubrobrunea NBRC 15275 (assembly GCF_001552235.1). Classification (NCBI taxonomy): domain Bacteria; kingdom Bacillati; phylum Actinomycetota; class Actinomycetes; order Streptosporangiales; family Thermomonosporaceae; genus Actinomadura; species Actinomadura viridilutea. The sequence continues at coordinate 4,544 of NZ_BCQU01000120.1, forward strand.
CAGGCTGACCTTCTGCGAGATGGCCTGCGTCATCCGCTCGCGGCCCACCTGGTCGAAGTAGTAGCCGAGCGACTTCATGATCGAATGCCGGCTGGGGCGCCATACGCCCGTGCTGTGGTACAGCCCGCCCTCGTACCGGCCGATCCTGCCGCCCGCCTCGCTGCGCTCGCCGAGCCAGCGCCACCACTTGGCGCGCCGCTCGCGCATCTGCCGCTCGGTGAGCAGCGTGTGGTGCACGGAGTCGGGCTCCCCGCCGGTGTAGCGGCCGCCCGGCTCGCCCCGCTGGTAGTAGTCGTACTCGTCCTGCAGCCCGCCCAGCGAGTGCCCGAGCTCGTGCGGGCTGATCAGGGCCGACATGGCGTTGCCGCCGGACGCGGTGGCGTACGCGCCGCCCGCCCCGCCGTAGGTGCGGCTGTTGCCCAGCGCCAGGATCTGCCGGTTGGACGGCGTCGTCCCCGCGACCATGTCCGCGTAGCGGGCGGCCGCCGCCTGGTCGAGGGTGAGCAGCCGCTGCGGACCCTGCGCCTGGCACCCGCCCCAGAACGCCATCTTCAGCGGCGTGTTCCTGCGCGGGGACGTCAGGTCCGGGTCGCAGCTCACCCCGGACTCGCCGGAGGCGATCTCCACTCGGTAGACGTTGACGTAGCTGCGGTAAGACTTGAACGGCTCGATGCTCCACAGCACGTTGAGGTGCTTGTCGACGTCGGCGCGGAACGTCGGCATGTCGGCCTCGGTGTAGCCGTCGCCGAGGACGACCAGGTTGAACCGTTCGTCGGGATCACCGGTGACCTGCACGGGGACGACGGTCGCGTCCCCCGGTGCGACGTCCGCCGCCGCGCCCCGCACGGGCAGGGCGGCGGACGTCAGGACGATCGATGACAGGACGAGCGCACGGAGGGGTGTGTTTCGCACGCGACGACACTGTCATCCGATCACTCGCGTCGGCAGGCCCATCTTTTCGGCGGACGGGCCCGCGTCAGGAGCCCGCGACGGCGGACGCGTCGGGGTGTTCCACGTCGCGGCTGCTGAGCAGGAACCGCACCAGCGAGGTCAGCACCTGCTTGGCCGACTCGCGGCTGCGCGCGTCGCACAGGACCACCGGGATGTGCGGCGACAGGTCCAGCGCGTCGCGGATCTCCTCGACGGTGTAGTCGTAGCCGTCGTCGAACCGGTTGACGCCGATGATGAACGGCAGTCCGCGGTGCTCGAAGTAGTCGACCGCCGGGAAGCTGTCGGCCAGCCTCCGGGTGTCGGCCAGCACGACCGCCCCGAGCGCCCCGTGGGACAGCTCGTCCCACATGAACCAGAACCGGTCCTGCCCGGGCGTGCCGAACAGGTAGAGGATCAGGCCGTCGCGGATGGTGATGCGGCCGAAGTCCATGGCGACCGTGGTGGTCGTCTTGCGGTCCACCCCGCTGGTGTCGTCGACGCCGACGCTGCGTTCGGTGAGCAGCTCCTCGGTCTGCAACGGCCGGATCTCGCTGACGGCGCCGACGAACGTGGTCTTGCCGACCCCGAACCCTCCGGCGATGAGGATCTTGACCGCGAGCGGCATGTCGGCGGCGGCGTCTGCTCTGGGGGAGGACCCCCAGGCCCCCCGGGCGTCGCCCGTAGAACTGTTAGAGCGCCTCGAGTCCATGGAGTACTTCCCTGAGCAGTTCCTCTGTGACGGTCTGGTGCTCCTGCTGGGGGCGCCGGACCACGATGAAGCGATGGCTGAGCAGGTCGCCGAGCAGCACCCGCACGACCACCAGCGGCAGCCCGAGCTGGGCGGAGATCTCGGCGACGGAGCGGGGCCGCACGCACAGCTCCAGGATGGACATGTGCTCCGGGCCCAGCCCCGGCGTGGCGTAAGCGGGCGTGGAGACGGTCGCGATGATCGCGATCATCTCGAAGTCCTCGCCCTGGGTGGCGGGCCGCGCTCGCCCGCGCGTCAGCGCATAGGCCCGCACCAGCGGGCCCGCCTCCTCGTCGAGCCACTCCGTACGTTCGTGATCGTCCCGGCCGATCATCGTCCGTCACGACTCCTCACCGGGGCCCGCGGTCTCTGCTCGTCCGCGCCTGGTGCCCCGCTGGATCGCCGACATCATGGCACGGGCCTCCTCGGGAGACCGCTCCGGGCGGACGCGCTCCTGGGCCGCGGGCGGCTCCGGAAGCTGCTGCTCCCCGCGCAGCTGCGGCGCGAGGCTCGCCTGCCGGACCCGCTTGGGCAGCGCCGGCCTGCCGCCCTTGGCGCGCCGCCGCGGCTGCGACTCGGACTGCTCGTCGGCCCGCGTCTCGGGGCGCCGCTGCGGCTCCTGCCGCGGGGGCTCGGGCGGAGGCGCGGACGGCGTCCCCACGCGAGGCAGCGGGCCGGTCAGCGGGTCGGTCAGCGGGTCCGAGTACGACGGCGCCGAGGAGGCCGCCGGAGCCGACGGGGCCGACGAAGGCGGCTCCGCCGGTGCGGACGGGGCGGGGCGCGCGTGCCGCGGTCCCTGCCCGGGGCCGGAACCCTCCCGCGGCGGCTGCGCCTCTCCGCGCATCGGCGGCACCGACGCTCCGGCCGGCAGCCCGGCGGGCGGGGCGCCGTCGAGGTCGCCGGACGAGCCCGCGGTGAGCGCCGCCCGGTCCTGGTGGCCGCGCACCACGCCCGAGGTGACCAGGGCGTCCTCCGCGCGGCGGGTCAGCGCGAGCGGCGCGTCGCCGGCCGGGGCGGCGTCCTGGCCCTCGTGCACGACGATCTCCTCGGGCAGCAGCACGATCGCGGTCATCCCGCCGAAGGGCGAGGTGCGCAGCGTCACCTTGATGCCGTGCCGCTGCGCCAGCCGTCCGACGACGAACAGGCCGAGCTGGGCGCTGTCGGACAGGTCGAACTCCGGCGGGTTGGCCAGCCGCGCGTTGGCCTCGGCCAGCGCCTTGGGCTCCATGCTCAGCCCGCGGTCCTCGATCTCCAGCGAGAACCCGTGCGCCACCGCCTGCCCGGTCACGCTGACCGTGGTGTGCGGCGGGGAGAACATCGTCGCGTTCTCGATCAGCTCCGCCAGCAGGTGGATGAGGTCGGCGACGGCCGCGCCGGCGACCGAGGCGCGCGGCATCGGCGCCACCTGGACCCGGGTGTAGTCCTCCACCTCCGACGCCGCGGCGCGGGCGATGTCGATCACCGAGACGGGGTTGCGCCACCCGCGGCCCGGCGCCTGCCCGGACAGAATGATCAGACCTTCCGCGTGCCGGCGCATGCGGGTGGCCAGGTGGTCGACCCGGAACAGGTCCTCCAGGTCGTCGGGGTCGGAGATGCGGCGCTCCATCGCGTCCAGCAGCTTCAGCTGCCGGTGCAGCAGGCTCTGGCTGCGGCGCGCCAGGTTGACGAACACCTCGCTGATGCCCTGGCGCAGCGCGGCCTCCTCGACCGCGCCCTGGATCGCGGTGCGCCGCGCGGCGTTGAACGCCCGGCCCACCTGGTCGATCTCGGGGGTGCCGAACGACAGCGGCGGCGCCTCGGCGGCCACGTCGACCTTCTCACCGCGGCGCAGCCGGGCGATCACGCCGGGCAGCCGCTCGTCGGCCAGCTCCTGCGCCGCGCGCCGCAGCCGCGCCAGGTCGCCCAGCACCGACCGGGCCACCCAGATCGCCAGCAGCACCGAGGCGACCACCGCGATGAGGCCGAGCGCGCCGGCCAGCGTCACCCGCAGCAGGATCGCGTCGGCGATCGGCTCGGCGCGCCGCTCGGCCTCGGCGGTCATGGTCAGCTCCAGCCCGCGCAGGCGGGTCAGGTTGGAGTTGGCGGTGATCTTCCACAGCACCGGGGCGTCGGGGTCGCCCCGCATGGCGCGGGTCGAGTCGACGTACTGGTCTTCCAGCCGCCGCAGACGGGCGTACTCGGGCGTCGCGGTGATGCGCTGGTAGTAGGCGCGCTCGGACGGCCGCAGCTCCCGCGCGGCCATGTCGTACATCGTCCGCTGCGCACCGACCAGCTTGACGAACTGGGCGTGCTCGGCCCGGGTCATCCGGCCCGCGGCCAGCGCGCCCGCCAGGAGGGCGTCCTCCTGCGCCAGCATCTCGTGTGCGCGGGACAGGGCCACCTGGTTCCGGGCGTCGAGGGCGACGTCCGGGTTGTCCAGCGTGGACAGCGAGGCGCGCAGCGTCGCGATGCGTTCGAGGATCTCGGTGTAGTCGGCGAACGCGCGGGCGCGGTCGAAGCGCAGATTGTCGATGGCGCCGCGACGGGCGGGCAGCCCGTTCAGGCCGTTGATGATTTCTTGGGCCAGGCGGCGCGCCGACGCGGGGGCGTCGGCCTGAGCGTCTTTGTCGCCTGCCAGCCGGCGGAACACCTCGGCCTGCCGGTCGGTGATGAGGCGCACGCCTTCCATGGCGGCACGGTCGGCGGGGGAGCGGCTGCCGAGGAACACCAAGGTGGCCCGGCGTTCGGCCTGCAGCGCGCTGCCGAGGGCGCCCGAGGGGTACTCGAAGTGCTCCTGGACGTTCTCGATCTTGCGGAGGTTCAGGCCCTCGCCAAGCGTGACGCTGGCAGCGAAGGTCCACAGTGCGCCCAGCGAGACCAACGAGACCAGCACCAGCAGGACGACCTTGAAACGGACCGTCCGAAAACGTCCGGCCCCTGGTCTGCGCCGCCGGTGGCCGGTGGACGACGGTTCCGCTCGACGGTCGGATTCACGCACAACGAAGCTCTCGGTTAGGGGACGGCCACTGATCGCAGCAGAGGGTACTACCGCGACACGTGATTTGGGGGCAGAAGTGACGTGAACTATGAATCCGCCGAAAAGCACCCTACGCCGGTGTCGCGGACCCCTACAATCAGCCGATCGTGATCGATGTCAGCCCGCCCCAGGGTCCCCAGGCCAGGCGTCAGACACCCCCCGTGTCCGCGCTCCACCCTCGTGACCAGGCCGGACGTCCGGCGTCGCGGTGGCGACGGGCGCGGGCCAGACGGACTCTCCGGCGGCTGGCGGCCGCCGCCACGGCGGCCGTGATGACCGCCGCCGCCGCGGGCGCGTGCAGCGACTCCTCGGACGGCGACCAGGCCGGCGGGGTGCCGCAGCTGAAGGTGCAGCAGGCCGTCGGCGCCACCGAAGGCAGGCTCAACCTCGTGGTGTGGGCCGGGTACGCGGAGAACGGCTCCAGCGACCCGAAGGTCGACTGGGTCAACCCCTTCACCCGGGCCACCGGCTGCAAGGTCTACGCCAAGGTGGCCGACACCTCCGACGCGATGGTCGCGCTGATGAAGACCGGCCAGTACGACGGGGTGTCGGCGTCGGGCGACGCCAGCCTGCGGCTCATCTACGGCGGCGACGTCGCGCCGGTCAACACCGGGCTGCTCACCAACTGGGACGACATCGCTCCTTACCTGAAGAACCAGCCGTACAACTCGGTCAACGGGCAGATGTACGGGGTGCCGCACGGCTACGGCGCCAACGTGCTGATGTACCGCACCGACAAGTTCGCGCAGCCGCCCACGTCCTGGGGCGTGGTCTGGGAGGACAACTCCCCGGCGGGGACGAACCTCACGGCCTACGACTCGCCCATCTACATCGCCGACGCCGCGCTGTACCTCAAGGCCAAGCGGCCCGACTTGAAGATCACCGACCCGTACGAGCTCAACGAGGAGCAGTTCAACGCGGCGGTCGCGCTGCTGCGCAAGCAGCGCACCAAGGTCAGCAACTACTGGCACAACTACCTGGACCTGGTCCAGTCGTTCCGGGTCGGCGACACCCACGCGGGCACCGCCTGGCAGGTGATCGCCAACCTCGCCCGCGACCAGAAGGTGCCGGTCGCCACCACCATCCCCGTCGAGGGCTCCACCGGCTGGTCGGACACCTGGATGATCTCATCCCGGGCGCAGCATCCGAACTGCATGTACCGGTGGATGAACTGGATCACCACGCCGAAGGTGCAGGCGCAGGTCGCCCAGTGGTTCGGGCAGGCGCCGGCCAACCCCAAGGCGTGCCAGTACACCGGCAGGGAGTTCTGCAACGAGTACCGCGTCGGCGACGCGGACTTCTACCGGAAGATCGCGTTCTGGAAGACCCCGGTCGCCAACTGCGGCGAGGGCCGTACGTGCGTCGACTATACGCGCTGGGCCCAGGCCTGGACCGAGATCAAGGGATAGCGGTCATCCGAAACCCCTGACTTTCTGTCACCAACCCCGTCCCCGACATCGAAGGAGATGTTTCGGCCGTGAAGTTCAGCTATGCGATGCTGCCCGACTACCCGCTGAAGGAGTCCCTCGCCTCCATCAAGCTCGCCGACGAGCTCGGCTTCTACGCCTGTTACGCGGCCGACGAACCCTGGCACAAGGACCTGTGGCTGCTGTTCGCGGCGGCCGCCGCCGAGACCTCGCAGATCCGGCTCGGCCCGTCGGTGTCGGCGGTCACCCTGCGCGAGCCCACCCTCATCGCCCAGGCCGCCGCGACCCTGGACGAGCTGACCGGCGGCCGCGCCGAGGTCGTCCTGGGCAGCGGCAACTTCGGCGTGCTCGCCCAGTACAAGATCGACTGGAAGAAGACCAAGCCGCTCACCCGCGTCAAGGAGGCCGTGCAGGTCGTCCGCACCCTGCTGGACGAGGGCACGATCACCCGCGAGGGCGAGTTCTACTCCTACGAGGGCCTGTTCACCTTCGCCCGCCCCGTGCAGGAGCACCTGCCGGTGAAGATCGGCGCGATGCGCGGGCCCAAGTCGTTCGAGGCGGCCGGCGAGCTGTCCGACGGCGTGCACCACGCGCTCAGCTACTCGCGCGAGGCCTACGAGTACCTGGTCGAGCACTTCCGGATCGGCGCCGAGCGGGCGGGCAAGGACTACTCGTCCCTGGACATCGGCGCCTGGGTGGTGTTCGCGGTCGGCGACGACTCCGAGGCCGCCAAGCAGGCCGCGCGCAGCATGGTCGGCCTGTACGCCTCGGCCATGCCCGCCGAGCAGCTCCAGCGCAACGGCGTCGACCCCGCCGACATGGCCCCGATCATCGAGGCGATCGGCGCGGGCGACCTGGCCAAGGGCATCGAGCTGACCACCCCGGAGATCACCGAGAAGCTGTCCATCGCGGGCACCCCGGAAGAGGTGGTGGAGAAGATCAAGCGGGACATCGAGCCCACCGGTGTCAACCACATGATCTGCGCCATCACCGACTCGTCGCTGGTCAAGTCGTTCACCGGCCGCGAGATCGAGGGCATCGGCGACGTCGACACCCAGCTGCGCCTGATCCACGACAAGGTCATGCCCGCGTTCAAGTGACGCGATGACGACGGGCCGGGGCGTCCCTCGCAACGGGCGCCCCGGCCTTCGCGTGTCTAGCAGTGTCCTCCCTGCACCGACACGAGGACGGTCGCGGCGAGCCCGTGACGAGTCCGCCTCGGCTTCACGTCGCTGCTGTCGACAACGCGGTGCCCGCGCGCGTGGCACGACTCCCGGCATCGGTGTCTCCACCGTCCGAGTAACCGCCCACATCATTCGGCCGGGCTCGCGGCCTGCGACTATGCGGGACGAGACGGCCGATCGGTACGGCCGCACAGGGAGCCGAACGCCCGGCCAGACAGTGGCACCGTGGCCTGCACCCATCGCGAACCGCCGGGGGAAGCCTGCCCCCTCGCCGTCCCGGCCTCGGTATCCGCCCGTGGACACCGGTACAGGAGCCTCTTCACTGCTGCAGGCCGCCTCTGCCCCTACGCCGTCGCGCTCATCCGCATGCTCCGTCCGGAGCGGTCGGCTCGCAGCGACGTACGACAGTGCGGTGTCCGCACCGGGCCATTGGAGGGGCAGCTCGAATTCGCCCGGCGCTGCAAGCTCTGGCGGGCGCGAACCTCTGCCGTTGGCGTTGACCTGCGGGATGGTGCCATCAGAGATCATCACCCCGAGCTGTCGGTCTGTCTCACTGGGCTCGATTCGCCACAAAAATCCCGGTCGTACGTGCTACAGAGCATTGACGTGACTAAAGATCTACGTCAAAGATGAGTGTGACCGAGAGCACACTCGATTGCCTGGAGGCGCCGACATGCCCCTCACCGCGGCGGCGGCCGAACCGGAGACCGACCACGACCCCGCGGAGGCATCGCGGGGCCTTCGCGACGCCCGGGCCGGCGTGCGCCGGCGCCCGACCCTGACGATCGACGCGGGACCGCCCGGATCGCGCCGCGCGTCGACGAGCACGGCGTCCCGATCCCGGGCTCCGGACCTGCGGGCACCGGCTCGCTCCTCCACGGCGCCCAGGAGCCCCTCGAGCAGCAGCGTGTTCTCGCCGACCAACCCATAGACGCGGTAAAAGCCGCCGTCCTGGGGCTTGTGACCTTCGCCCTTCACGGCATCGACTGGGAGAACGAGGTGCGTATCGCTCTGGAGGCACGCTCGCTCTGGACGGACGCGCGTCGCCCATCCCCGCCGCGCCGACAGGGAGGGAGGCCACCCGCCGCTTCGCCGGCCCCCGGGACCTGGGAGACCGAGATCTTCGGCCGGTCGCCGTCTCGGCGGAACCGGACCGTCCGGCGGCCCCGCGCCGCCGGAGCCGACGGTGCGCCGCACGGCTGCGGGACCGACCGCACCACCGCCCTCGACCGGAAGCGGGTGTGAATCCATGGCCACGAGCGCCGACGACACCGAACGGACGCTCCCGCGCCGGCGGCGCGTCGGCGCGTCCGCCGGTCCACGCGTCGCACCGGACGGCCGGCCGCCGGACGGCGACGGACGGGCCGCGCGACGGGGCACCCCACCGCCGGCCGAGGACGGCACGCCGCACATGCGGCCGCTGATGCGCGCCGATGACAGGCCCGGCGAGACCGCCCGTCGGGCCGCGCCGCCCCGCTCCGGCATCACCGGCCGCCCGTTCGCCTACGAGCACGTCCCCCTCCACTGACCGAGCGGACGCTGGAGCCGACCATGCCCGAGCCCTTGCTTCACCCCAACGCCGGCCCCGCCTCGTTCAACGCCTGCCGCTATCTGGTCGACCGCCAGGTCGAACTCGGCCACGGCGACCGGATCGCGGTCGCCGGACCGGGCGGCACCCTCACCTACGCCGAGCTCGCCGCGCTCGTGGAACGCGCCGCGGCCGGGCTGCGCGCCGCCGGGATCCGCCCCGAAGAGCGGCTGATGCTGTTCGCCGCCGACGGCCCCGAACTGCTGGTCGCGCTGCTGGCCGGGATGCGGATCGGCGCGGTCCCCGTGCCGGTGTCCACCATGTACAACGGGACCGAGCTGGCCGCCCTGCTGCGCGACTCGCGCGCCCGCACGCTGCTGGTGTCACCGCAGTTCACCGACGCCGCGGCCGAGGCGCTGCGCGCGGCCCCGGAGGTGACGTCCGCGGTGCTGGCGGGCGGCGCGCAGCTCGACGTCCCGCCGGGCGTGCGCCCCATCTCCTGGGACGAGCTGCTCGCCGACGGCGAAGGCCACGACACCGCGCCGTACGACACCTGGGACGAGTCCCCGGCGTTCTGGCTCTACACGTCCGGCACCACGGGCACGCCGAAGGCCGCCATGCACCGGCACGGAAGCGTGCGGCACGTCGCCGAGACCTATGCCGCGCACGTGCTGGGGATCACCCGCGACGACCGCTGCTTCTCCGTCGCCAAGCTCTTCTTCGCCTACGGGCTGGGCAACGCGTGCTTCTTCCCGTTGTCGGTGGGGGCCGCCACCGTCCTCGACCCGGCCCGCCCCACCCCGGCCTCCGTGGCGCAACAGGTGCGCGAACACGAACCCACGCTGTTCTTCGCGGTGCCTACGTTCTACGCGGCCCTGCTCGCCGCAGACCTGCCGCCCGACACGTTCTCCTCGGTGCGGCTGGCGGTGTCGGCGGGGGAGGCGCTTCCCGCCGAGCTGTACCGGCGGTTCACCGAACGGTTCGGCGTGGAGGTCATCGACGGCATCGGCTCCACCGAGGCCCTGCACATCTTCCTGTCCAACCGGCCCGGGCGGGTGCGTCCCGGCACGTCCGGGACGCCCGTGCCCGGCTACGACGTGCGCGTGGTCGACGAGCACGGCGACGACGTGCCGCCCGGCGTGCCCGGCGACCTGCTGGTGCGCGGGGCCTCGATCACCACCGGCTACTGGTGCCGCACCGACACCACCCGCCGTGCCTTCCATGGCGAGTGGCTGCGCACCGGCGACAAGTACGTGGTGGACGACGACGGCTACCACACCTGCCTCGGCCGCTCCGACGACATGATCAAGGCGGGCGGGATCTGGGTGTCGCCCACCGAGGTCGAGCAGGTCCTCGTCGCGCACCCGTCGGTGGTCGAGGCCGTGGTCGTGGGCGTGCCGGACGAGAACGGCCTGGACAAGCCGGTGGCCTGCGTCGTCGCGGCGCCCGGCGCCGCCGTGAGTCCCGACGAGCTCATCGCCCTGTGCCGGGAGCGGCTGGCCGCGTTCAAACGCCCCCGGCACGTCCTGTTCGTCGACGCCATCCCGAAGACCGCCACCGGGAAGCTGCGGCGCTTCGCCGTCCGCGAGACCGTCCGCGAACGCCTCGCCGAGCCCGCCGCCGCGGCGTCCTCACGCGCGTCCTCGGACAGGCCGGTGACCGCCGACAATGACATCGTCGCCACGTGACGAGGAGCCCCCGTAAAGGAGGACGAATGCTGGACGGCCGACTGCTCGTCGACGCGCACGTGCACATCGCGCGGCTGCCCACGGTGCGCCCTGCGTGGCGGCAATGGGCCGAGCAGTTCGGCCGTTCCCATGCCTGGCAGGACCTTTTCGACGACGAAGGCGCGCCCATCCCCGAACGGGTCGACGCGCATTTCGAGGCCGAGGGCGTGGACGCGGCGCTGCTGCTCACCGAGTACAGCCCGAAGGCGACCGGCATCCAGCCGATCGAGGACGTGCTGCCGCTGGTGAAGCACAATCCGCGCCGCTTCCGCGTCGTCGCCAACGTCAACCCGCACCTGCACTACCCGATCGACGCGGAGCTGTCCCGGCAGCTCGACCTCGGCGCGATCGCCCTGAAGCTGCACCCCGTGCACGGCGGATTCAGTCCGTCGGACAACGCCCTCTACCCGGCGTACGCGCTGTGCCGCGAGGCGGGCGTCCCCGTCATCGTCCACTGCGGGACGAGCACGTTCCCCGGCGCGTCCAACAAGTTCGCCGACCCGATCCTGCTGGACGACGTCCTGCGCGACTTCCCCGACCTGACCATCGTCCTCGCGCACGGCGGCCGCGGCTGGTGGTACGACGCGGCCGCGTTCCTGGCCCTGTCCCGCGACAACGTCTGGATCGAGCTGTCCGGCCTGCCGCCGCGCAGGATCCCCGAGTACTACGCCCGCCACGACCTGTCCCGCCTGGCGCGCAAGTTCGTCTTCGGCACCGACTGGCCCGGCATGCCCGGCGTCGCCCACAACGCCCGCGCCGTCGCCGCCCTCGGCTTCGACGACGACACCATCTCCCTCATCCACGGCCGCAACGCCGTCACCGTCTACCCCGCCCTCCGCGATTTGCTGGACTGACCGACCCGCGAGAGACGCAGCGCTCCCGAACTCAGTGCCGTGTTCGAATGCGGCGAGTGCGTCCGGTCGCGGGTCCGCTGGGGCCGTGAGGAAGTGCGTATGCGGTCGCGGTGCGTGTCGCGACGCTCTTGTGGCGCAACCGGATGCGGGCGGATTGCGTCCTATTGCTGCACGTTCATGCAGATGACCGGCGTGAGCCGAATGAATGGAGACGTTCATGGCGGGGTCGAAGTCGAGTGCGAAGACGCAGGAACAGGGCGGCCGGCGGCTCTCGCGGGGCGGCGCCATCGCGCTGGCCGTCGTGCTGGCCGTGGTCGGGCTGCCGCTGGTGAAGGGGCTGCTCGGCAGCTTCGAGCGGACCGGCGGCGGCGAGGTCGCCGTGGTCCGCAACGGCGGGTTCTTCGACGACAACAAGATCCGCCAGGTCGTGGATCCCGCGTCCAGCCGGACCTGGACCGGCTGGTGGTCGAAGATCCACCGGTACCCGGCGCAGCAGCGCTTCTACACCATCACCTCCAAGGCCAGTGACGCCGAGCGGGGCAACGTCGACGTCGTCACCGTCCCCAGCAGCGACGGCGTCAACATGGGCATCGAGGGCGTGCTGTACTTCACGCTGAACCTCGACCACGACGCGCTGCGCAAGTTCGACGACAAGTTCGGCACCCGCAAGTTCCGCGGCCCCGACGGCAAGAGCTACTTCGCCTGGGAGGGCGACGAGGGGTGGTCGGCGTTCCTGCACCAGATCGTCCGACCCGTGATCGAGAACGACCTGCGCACCCAGATCAACAGCTTCCGCTGCGCGGAGCTGGTCTCCTCCTGCGCGCTGGTCCAGAACACGGGGACGACGGCCGGGACGCGGCAGAAGACGGGCGTGCTGCAGGCGCAGAGCAACAACGCCAACATCGCCAAGGTGCAGAACGCCATCAACACCAGCCTGGCCACCGACCTGGAGAACACCCTCGGCGGCAAGTTCCTGACCAACCTGCACTTCAACCTGGTCCGGGTCACGCTGCCCGCCCGCGTGCAGGACGCCGTCGACCGCGCCCAGGCGGCGTTCGCGCAGGTCAGCGAGGCGCAGGCCAAGGTGGCGTCGGCGCGCGCCGAGGCCCAGGCCAACAAGGCCCGGCAGGACGGCTACAACAAGTGCCCGACCTGCGCGAGGATCGAGGAGCTCAAGGCGCTGCCGCAGGGCATCACGGTGTACGCGCCGGGCAACCCCAACGGCGCCCTGTTCGGGTCGCGCCGCTGATCGAGTCACCGGGAGGCGACCGTGCGGTTGCTGCTGATTCTGGCCGCGCTCGCGCTGTTCGCGGTCATCGGGTGGCTGCTCTGGTACGGCGTGACCGGCGGACGGTCCCGGACCGCTGCGCCCGCGCGGTGGGAGACCCACACCGAGTCGGGCGGCGGCGTCACCGTCGTCGTCGTGCGCCGGGTCTCCGGCTCCGGTGACCGGATCACCGAGCTGGGGCGTCAGGTCGTCGCGGAGATCCCCGACGGCGTCCCGGATTGGGAGGCCCGGTACCACGAGGCCATGGCGCAGGCGCGGTCCCGGGTGGCCGCGTTGGAGATCGAGTCGCAGTGACCGGGGCGGGGGACGCGCCCCTCGCGAGCGAC
>NZ_BCQU01000121.1:0-17426 GCF_001552235.1 Actinomadura rubrobrunea NBRC 15275
GCCGACCGGTTCGACCTGCCCGGCCTGGCGCGGCGGGCGCGCGGCGCCGGCAACCCGGTCGTGCCGCTGATCGCCGACCTGCGCGCGGCGGCGGGCCCGGCCGGCCGGCACGTGCACCAGGGCGCCACCAGCCAGGACATCGTCGACACCGCGGCCATGCTCGTCGCGTCCCGCGCCCGCCGCGTGATCCTCGCGCACCTGGACCGGGCGCTGGACGCGCTGGCCCGGCACGCCGAACGGCACCGCGGCACCCCCATGGCGGCGCGGACGCTGGCGCGCCAGGCGGTCCCCACGACGTTCGGGCTGAAGGCGGCCGGATGGCTGCTGGGCTGCCTGGACGCCCGTGAGCGGCTCGCCGCGCTGCGGCTGCCCGTCCAGCTCGGCGGCGCGGCGGGCACCCTGGCCGCGTTCGGCGAGCACGCGCTCGACCTGGTCGCCGCGTACGCGGCGCGGACCGGGCTGGACGAGCCCGCGCTGCCCTGGCACACGCGCCGCACGCCCGTCGCCGAGCTGGCCGGGGCGCTGGCGCTGACCGCGGGCGCCCTCGGCAAGATCGCGACGGACGTCGTCCTGCTCGCCCAGAGCGAGGTGGACGAGGTCGCCGAGCCCGCCGCCCCCGGGCGCGGCGGCTCCTCGGCGATGCCGCACAAGCGCAACCCCGCGCTGGCCACGCTGGTGCGCTCGGCCGCGCTGCAGGTCCCGGCGTACGCGCAGATCGTCTTCGCCGCGCAGGCGGCGCCGCACGAGCGGCCCGCGGGGGAGTGGCACGCCGAGTGGCAGCCCGTGCGCGAGATGCTGCGCCTGACCGGCGGCGCCGCGGAGACCGCCGCCGAACTGCTGGACGGCCTGGAGGTCGCGCCCGACCGGATGCGCGCCAACCTCGACGGCCTGCTGAAGGTGCTGGCCGAGCACGGCCAGCCCACCGACGCCGGCGCCGCTCCGGCCCTGGTCGACCGGGCCCTCGCACGGTACCGGGAGCATCGGAGGAACCGCACGTGAGCCTGTACTGCCAAGCCGACGGGCCGCGCGACGCCCCCGTCGTCGTCCTCGGCCCCTCCTTGGGCACCACGACCGGCCTGTGGGCCCCGCAGCTGCCCGCGCTCACCGAGCGCTGGCGGGTGCTTCGGTATGACCTGCCCGGCCACGGCCAGTCGCCCCCGCCCGGCGGGGGGAGGACCCTCACGGTCGACGACCTGGCCGCCCAGGTGCTGGAGATCCTCGACGCCGAGGGCGTCACCAGGTTCGCCCACGCGGGGGTCTCGCTGGGCGGGGCGGTCGGCGCCGCGCTCGCCCTGATGGCGCCCGACCGCGTCGCCAGCCTGGTCCTGTGCTGCACGTCCCCCCGCTTCGGCCCGCCGGAGCGCTGGCGCGAGCGCGCCGCGCTCGTGCGCCGCGAGGGCGTCGGGCCGGTCGCCGACACCGCCGCGGCGCGGTGGTTCACGCCCGGCTTCACCGGCGCCGAACCCTACGTGGCCATGCTGCGCGCCACCGACCCGGCGGGTTACGCCGCCTGCTGCGACGCCCTCGCCGCTTTCGACATCACCGACCGGCTCGCCGACATCGCGGCGCCCACCCTGGTGATCGCGGGAGCCGAGGACGCGCCCACGCCGCCCGCGGGCCACGGCGACGTGCTCGCCGCCCGCATCCCCGCCGCCGAGCTGGTCGTCGTCGACGGCGCCGGGCACCTGGCCAACGTCGAGCGCCCCGGCCCCGTCACCGACGCGATCGTCCGGCACCTGGACCGCACCTGGAAAGGACTGCCCGCATGACCTCCCCGACCGACGAGCCGACGGACGACCGGCGGCGGCACGCCGCAGGCATGAAGGTGCGGCGCGAGGTGCTGGGCGACGCGCACGTCGACCGCGCGGCGGCCCGCACCACCGACTTCACCGCCGACTTCCAGGACCTGATCACCCGGTACGCCTGGGGGGAGATCTGGACCCGCCCCGGGCTGGACCGCCGCACCCGCAGCTGCATCACGCTCACCGCCCTGGTCGCCCGCGGCCATCTGGAGGAGCTCGCCATGCACGTGCGGGCCGCGCTGCGCAACGGGCTCACGCGCGACGAGATCAAAGAGGTGCTGCTGCAGAGCGCGATCTACTGTGGGGTGCCCGCGGCCAATTCCGCCTTCGCGGTCGCCCAGCGGGTGCTGGCCGAGGAGGCGGACGGACCGGACGCAGACGACGCGGCGAGCGGGACGCGGCCCGCCGCCGGTTAGCGGCCCCAGCGAGAGGGAGCGGGCGATGACGGACGGTGCGGCGCACCGGGCGCGGCCGCCGAGCGTGGCGCGCAAGGTGATGGCGATCCTGGACGCCTTCGCCCTCGGCGGCGTCCGCCTCAACCTCAGCGAGATCTGCCGGCGCGCCGGGCTGCCGCTGGCCACCGGGCACCGGCTGGTGGGGGAACTGGTCGCCGGCGGCTTCCTGGAGCGCGTGCCCGACGGCACGTATCGCATCGGGACGCGCCTGTGGCGCATCGGCAGCCAGGCCCCGGCCGTCACCGGCCTCCGGGAGCTGGCGCTGCCGCACATGGAGGACGTCTACGAGGTCACCCACGACAACGTGCAGCTCGCCGTGCTGCGCGACGACAAGGCGCTGGTCGTGGAGCGGCTGCGCGGCGCCCGCTCGGTGCCGGTGGTCACGCAGGTCGGCAGCACGCTGCCGCTGCACACCACCGGCGTGGGGCAGGTGCTGCTGGCGTTCGCGCCGCGGGACGTGCGCGAACGGGTCCTGGCGGCCGGGCTGGAGAGGTACACCCCGCGCAGCATCACCGACCCGGACGAGCTGCGGCGCGTCCTGGCCCGGGTGCGGCACAGGGGCTACTCCCACACACGCGACGACATGACGGTGGGCGCGTCCTCGGTCGCCGTCCCGATCCGCGACGCCGAGGGCGGGGTCGTGGCGGCCCTGTCGCTGGTCGCCCGCACCCGCGGCGCCGACGTGCGGCGGCTGCTGCCGCCCCTGATGACCGCCGCCCGGGCCCTGTCGCGCGACGTGGCCCTGCACTGGCGCGTCGACGCGGCGGGCGGCGCGCCCCTCGCCTTGGACGGCTCGCCGCCCGCCGCCTCCGGCGAATGACGCCGCGCCGCGGGCACGCCGCACCCCCGGTTTCCGGTGGACGGAAGGACGGGACGGGACCGGGCGGCGCCGCGGGCCAGGATCACAGGAACAACCGACGAGGAGGAGTCATGCGCACCCAGGTCGCGATCGTTGGCGCGGGGCCGGCGGGCCTGCTGCTGTCCCAGCTGCTGCACCGGCAGGGCATCGAGTCGGTGGTGCTGGAGAGCCGCGACCGGGAGTACGTCGAGCGCCGCCAGCGCGCCGGGATGCTGGAGCAGGGCACCACCGACGTGCTGCGCGAAGCCGGGGTGGGCGAGCGGCTCGACCGCGAGGGGCTGGTGCACCACGGGCTGGAGCTGCGGTTCGGCGGCGCCGGACACCGCGTCCCGCTCACCGAGCTGACCGGCCGGACGGTGACCGTCTACGCCCAGACCGAGATCGTCAAGGATCTCGTGGCGCGGCGCCTGGCCGACGGCGGCGACATCCGCTTCGAGGCCGAGGCGGTGGCGGTCGACCCGTCCGCGCCCAGCGTGACGTTCCGGCAGGGCGGCCGCACGCACACGCTGGAATGCGACTTCGTCGCCGGATGCGACGGGTTCCACGGGGTGTCGCGCCCCGCCCTGCCGGGCGCGCGGACGTACACCCGCGAGTACCCGTACGCCTGGCTCGGCATCCTCGCCGACGTCCCGCCGTCCACCGAGGAGCTCATCTACGCCAACCACGAGCGCGGCTTCGCGCTGCACAGCCTGCGGGGGCCCAAGGTCAGCCGCCTGTACCTGCAGGTCGCCCCCGACGAGGACCTGTCGGCCTGGTCGGACCAGCGGATCTGGGACGAGCTGGCCGCCCGCTTCGCCACCGACGACGACTGGGAGCTGACCCCCGGGCCGATCACCGACAAGTCGGTCACCCCGATGCGCAGCTTCGTCGCCGAGCCGATGCGGCACGACCGGCTGTTCCTGGCCGGGGACGCCGCGCACATCGTCCCGCCGACCGGCGCCAAGGGCCTCAACCTCGCCGTCGCGGACGTCACCGTGCTGGCCGCCGCGCTGACCGAGTACTACGCGACCGGCTCGCGGACGCTGCTCGACTCCTACTCCGACATCTGCCTGCGCCGGGTCTGGCGCGCCGAGCACTTCTCCTACTGGATGACCACCCTCCTGCACGTCGAGCCGGGCGCCGACGAGTTCGCCCGGCGCCTGCAGCGCTCGCACCTGGACTACGTCGTGTCGTCGACGGCCGCGTCGACCAGCCTGGCGGAGAACTACGTCGGCCTGCCCCTGGAGGGCGTCGCCTCCTGAGCCGCCGCCGGCGCGAGTAGCCTGCCGGTCACGTGGGAGGGGGCACGTGATCGACATCGGATATCCGGCGGCGTTCCTCGGGGGCGCGCTCGCCCTGGTCAGCCCGTGCGGCGCGGTGCTGCTGCCGGCGTTCTTCGCCTACGCGTTCGCCGCGCCCGCCCGGCTGCTGGCCCGCACCTGCGTCTTCTACGCGGGGCTCGCCAGCACGCTGGTGCCGCTCGGCGTCGCCGGCTCGGCGGCCGCGCGGCTGCTCAACGGGCACCGCGAGCTGCTGGTCACGGCCGGAGGCGCGGTCGTCGTCGCACTGGGCGCGGCGCAGATCCTCGGCCTCGGATTCGCCTCGAGACGCGCGCGGGAGGCGGCGGGCCGGCTGCGCCCGGTGTCGGCGGCGTCGACCTATCTGCTCGGCACCGTGTACGGGCTGGCGGGGTTCTGCGCCGGGCCCGTCCTCGGCGCGATCCTCACGGTGGCCGCCGTGGACGGGGACCCGCTGTACGGCGGCGTGCTCCTCGCCCTCTACGCGTTCGGCATGGCGCTGCCGCTGTTCGTGCTGGCGTTGCTGTGGGACAGATTCGACCTCGGGCGGCGCCGCTGGTGGCGCGGCAGGCCGTTCACCGTCGGCCCGCTGCGGCTGCACACCGCGTCCCTGGTCTCGGGGCTGCTGTTCGTCGCCGTCGGCGTGCTGTTCGCCGCCTTCGAGGGCACCGCCGCGCTGCCCTCGCCGCTCGGCGCCGACCGGGAGGTCGCGCTCGAAGAGTGGGCGCAGCGCGCGGGCCGCGCCGTCCCCGACGTGGCCTTCGTCCTCCTCCTCGGCGTCTCGACGGCCGCCGCCTGGTGGGCCCTGCGCCGGACGCCGCGCCCGCAGCGGCCGGTCAGGGACGGGGAACCGCGCCGAGGGTCTGGAGAAGGTCGGTGACCGGCTGCAGCTTCTCGTACAGCAGCAGCACCGGCTCGCCGGGCCCGGCCACGGCCAGGGCCGTGGTCAGCGCCCCCTTCAGGTCGCCCGCCGGGAAGTGCCGCACGTCCGGCCGCCGCGCGCGCAGCCCGCGGATGATCAGTCCGGTCATCTCGCCGGGCCGGCGGCCGCGCAGGTCCTCGTCCTCGTAGACGACCACCCGGCCGAACGTCTCCGCCAGCGCGCCGGCGGTCTCGACGACCAGAGCGTCGTCGCGGTCGCCGGGCAGCGTGACGGCGGCGACGCCGGGACGGTCCCACTGGCGGCGCACGAACGCGCCGATCGCGGCGACCGCGGCCGGGTTGTGCGCGTAGTCCACCAGCACCTGGTTGTCGCCGACCTGGTACACGCAGCCGCGGCCGGGGTTGCGGTCGTGCGGGACGAACGACCGCAGCGCGTCGGCGACCACGTCGGCGGGGGTGTCGAGGGCGCGGGCGGCGGCCGCCGCGGCCAGCGCGTTGGCGACCACGTGCGCGGCGCGCCCGCCGAACGCGCCCGCGATCTGCGCGACCGGAACCAGCGGCGTGCGCTCGCGCGGCCCGGCCGCCTCCACGAGCACGTCGCCGTCGACGAAGTAGGCGACGCCGCCCGCGGCCATGTGCCGGGCGAGGGGCTCGCCGTCCGCCGAGGCGCCGAACAGCCGCACCACCGGGGCGCGCCGCCGCACCGCGGGACGCTCGGCCAGCCCCGCCGCCCGCGGGTCGTCGGCGTTGAGCACCAGGTGCCCGCCGTCGCGGATCTCCTCGGCGACCAGCGCCTTGATGTGCACCAGGTCGTCCAGCGACAGCGCGCCGTCCACGCCGAGGTGGTCGGGGGTGATGTTGGTGACCACGGCCACGTCGGCGCGGTCGTAGCCCAGCCCGCGGCGGACGATGCCGCCCCGCGCGGTCTCCAGCACGGCCGCCTCCACCGAGCGGTCGGCCAGCACCATCTCCGCCGAGCGGGGCCCCGACGCGTCGGCCTTGTAGATCAGGCCGTCCGCCCCGCGCCCTTCGAGGTACACGCCCTCGGTGCAGGCCAGGCCGACCCGCAGCCCCCGGCGGGCGAGGATGTGGGCGATCATCCGCACGGTCGTGGTCTTGCCGTTGGTGCCGGTGACCGACACGATCGGGATCCGCGACGGCGCGCCCGGCGGGAACAGCAGGTCGATGATCGTCGCCGCGACGTCCCGGCCCCGGCCCTCGTGCGGCTCCAGGTGCATGCGCAGGCCGGGCGCGGCGTTGACCTCCAGCACGCCCGCCGCGCCGGGGTCGGCCGGCGGCGGCGCGGCGATGTCGGGCAGGCGCAGGTCGATGCCGCACACGTCCATGCCGATCGCCGCGGCGGCCCGCTCGCACATCCGCGCGACCCGCGGGTGCACCTGGTCCGTCACGTCCCGGCTGGTGCCGCCGGTCGACAGGTTGGCGTTGCGGCGCAGCCACACCACCTCGCCCTCGGCCGGCACGGTGTCGCGGCGGTGCCCCTGGCTCGCCAGGTGCGCGATCTCCGCCGCGCCGAGCCGCAGCCGCGTCAGCGGCCGGTCGTGGCCCTCGCCCCGCGCCGGGTCGGCGTTGACGCGCTCGACCAGCGCCGCGACCGTGGACCTGCCGTCGCCGACGACGTGCGCGGCGGTCAGCTCGGCCGCGGCCGCCGTCTTCCCGCCGACCACCAGCACCCGGTAGTCGCGGCCGGGGATGTAGGACTCGACCAGCACCCTCTCGTCCACCCGCGCGGCGGCGCGGAACGCGGCCAGCACCTCGGCGGGCTCGGACAGCTCGATCCCCACGCCCTCGCCCTGGTGCCCCGACAGCGGCTTGACGACCACGGGAGGGCCGAGCTCGCGCAGCGCGTCCAGCGCCTCGGCCGCGTTCTCCACCAGCCGCCCGTCCGGCACCGGGATGCCCGCCTCGGCCAGGACGGTCTGCGCCAGCCGCTTGTCCGCGGCGATCTCCATGCCGATCGCCGAGGTCGCGTCGGTCATCGCGGCCCACACCGTGCGGCGGTGCCGCCCGTGGCCGAGATGCAGCAGGTTCAGGTCGCCCACCCGGCGCACCGGGACGCCCCGGCGCCGCGCCGCCCGCGCCAGCGCCGCCGTGCTGACGCCCAGCCGGGTGCGCTCGTACTCGGCGCGGAGGCGGGCCAGCCGCGGCTCCAGCGCCGGCGGCCGCCCCTCCAGCACCCCCGTCACGGTCCGCACCGCCAGCGCCAGCAGGCCGCCGGGGACCGGGCTGCCGGGCGGCTCGTAGCGCGGGCACTCCAGGATCACGTCGTAGCTCCCGGGGGAGCCCGCCCACACCGTCCGCCCGAAGCACACCTCGCGGCCGATGAGGCAGGACAGCTCCAGCGCCACGTGCTCGGTGACGTGGCCGAAGTACGTGCCGCGCGCCATCGCCTCCAGCAGCCCGCCGGGACGCCCCGCCGAGCAGTGGTGGTCGGCCAGGCCCGGCAGCAGCTCCACCAGCCGTTCGGCGAAGCCCGGATGGTCGGTGGTCTCCCGCTCGGTCAGCTCCGCCAGCTCCAGCCGGGCCACCACCACCGGCCGGGACAGGTACACGTTCGGGCCGCCGAGGCGGCGCAGCGCGTCGATGCGCATCGGTCAGGACTCCTCCCCGGGACGGCGGCCGATGACGGGTCGGCGCCGGTCCATCTCGAAGCGGCAGCCCGCCGGGAGCAGATGCAGGTCGACGTTCAGCATCGCCATCGGCTCGTCGTCCCCCGCCGCGTACCCCACCGTGGCGCGTCCGGCGTCCACGACGGTGACCAGGCCGGAGCCGACCACCTCGAAGGCCCCGTCGCTCACCACGACCGCGGTGTCCTCGTCGATGCCCACGCCCAGCAGCCGGGTGTCGAGCGCGATTCCGCTGAGCAGGCGGGGCAGCCGGCCGCGCTCGAGGAAGTGCATGTCGATGAGCACGTCCTCCATCAGCCCGAGCCCGGGGCCGACGCGCACCGTGGACGCGGCGACCTCGTGGCCCGTGCCGCCCAGGATCATCCAGCGGCCCATCGCGGTGGCGCCCGCGCTGGTCCCGGCGATCACCAGGCCGTCGTCCTCCAGCCGCCGGCGCAGCAGCTCGTTGGTCTTGGAGCCGACCAGGGTGCGGATGCGCGACTGGTCGCCGCCGCTGAACAGCACTCCGGTGGCGTCCTCCAGCGCCTCAAGCACGCCCGGGTCGTCGGCCGCGGCCCGGCCCAGCAGCCGCAGCTCCCGCACCGCGGTCACGCCGAGCCGGCCGAAGGCGGCTTCGTACTCGGCGGTGACCTGCTCGGGGAGTTCGGTGGCGGTGGTCACGACCACCACCCGCGCGCCGGCGGCGCCCGCCAGCCGCACGAACGTCTCCAGCGGCCCGGAGCCGCAGGTGCGGTTCTCCGCGCCGCCGATGATCAGCAATCGGCCTCTGCGGCGGCGCCCCCCGGTGCTGTCTGTCACACGGGGTAGTTACCCTCGATCACAACAGGTAGTCATTTGAGTGCGGATGGTGAACACAGGGATGAGCGTACGAACTCCGACCGCGCGGGCATCGAACGGGACATCCGCGACGAGGGCGTCGACCGGCCCGGCGACCGGCCCGTCGATAGGGACGTCGATAGGGGCGTCGAGAGGGGCGTCGAGAGGGGGGTCGACGGGCGCGTCGCCGCCGGGCGACGCCCGCGGCCCGGACGCCGAGGCGCTCGCGGCGGCCGCCGCGCACGGCCGCGCGCGCTATCTGTCCCGGCTCGCCGAGCTGGTCGCGGTGGACAGCGGCAGCGCCGACGTCGCGGGCGTCAACCGGGTGGCGGGGCTGGTCGCCGGGTACGCCCGCGACGCGGGCATGCGGCTGGAGCCCGTCCGGCTCGCCGACGGCCGCGCCGCCCTGATCGCCCGCCGCGGCGGCGCCGGCCGCCGCAAGATCCTGCTGGTCGGCCACATGGACACCGTCTTCCCCGCGGGCACCGCGGCCGCGCGGCCGTTCCAGGTGGACGGCGACCGCGCCCTCGGCCCCGGCGTGTGCGACGGCAAGGGCGGCCTGCTGGCGGGCCTGGCCGCCGTCGAGGCGCTGATCCTGCTGGGCGCCGAACGCTACGGCGAGCTGACGCTGGTGTGCTCGCCGGACGAGGAGGCCGGCTCCCCGCTGGGCCGCGCGGTGCTGCGGCGCGAGGCGCGCGACGCGGCCGCGGCGCTGTGCCTGGAGTGCGCCCCCGCCGACGGCTCCTTGATCGCCGCCCGCAAGGGGGTCACCGAGGTGGAGATCGTCCTGCGCGGGCGGGCGGCGCACCCGGGCGTGGACGCCGAGCGGGGCGCCGACGCCGCCCTGGCCGCGGCCCGGCTGACCGTCGCCCTGCAGGAGCTGAACCGCGGGCGGCCCGGCGTGACCGTCACCGTCGGCGTGCTGAGCGCGGGCACCGCCCCCAACATGGTCGCCGAGTCCGCCCGCCTCGCCGTCGACGTGCGCGCCGACCGCGCCGCCGACTTCGACGCCGCCGTGCGCGACGTCCGCCGCCTGGCCGACGGCCACGGCGTCCCGGGGGTGACGGCCGAGATCGCCGAGCGCGCCCCCATGCCCCCGTGGGAGGGCGGCCCGCGGACCGACGCCCTGGCGGACGCCGCCTGCGCGCTGGGACGCGAGCTCGGCCTGCACATCCGCGCCCGCGCCGTCGGCTGCGGCGCCGACGCCAACCTCGTCGCGGCCGCCGGAACCCCCGTCCTGGACGGTCTGGGCCCGATCGGCGGCGCCGCGCACACGCCCGGCGAATGGCTCGACCTGTCCTCTCTCGTCCCCCGGACGGCCCTGCTGGCCGGTCTGATCGACCGCGTCGCCGCGGCCGCGACCGGTTTGGGGGGTCTCGGGGTCGAGGGCGCCATATGACGGGCGTTATAGGCCGCCGATGCGGGGAACCGGGGTGGGTGATCATGCGTTGGCACTGGGCGCAGGCACCCCGGTGTCGCGGACGGGACGGCCGCAGCGGAGGTGACCCCTGCCATGGGAACCTGGAGTCGGCGCGCGCACGCGGGCGGGCGCCTCCGGCGCGCGCTGGTGCGCCTGGGAGTGGGGGCCGCGGTGCTGGCCGTGACGGCCTTCGGGCTCGCGGTGTGGCGCGCCGAAAGCTACGACCACCGCATCCAGCGGCTGCCGGGGGCGCTGCCGCCCGGCGGGTCGCGGCATGCGGCGGACGACCCCGGCCGCACCTGGCTGCTCCTCGGGTCGGACATGCGCGGCGTCCCCACCCGGGAGAAGTGGCGGCCCGGGGGACGGGCGCACGCCGACACGATCATGCTGCTGCACCTGCCGGACGGCGGGCGCCGCGCCTACGTCATCTCGATCCCGCGCGATCTGTGGATCGACATCCCCGGCTACCGGCGCGCCAAGATCAACGCGGCGTTCGCGCACGGCGGACCGGGCCTGCTGGCGCGGACCGTGCAGCAGATGTCCGGGATCCGGATCGACCACGTCGCCGCCGTCGACTTCGCCGGGTTCGCGCGGATGACCGACGCGCTCGGCGGGGTGGACATCTACCTGGACCAGCCCATCTACGACCCGAGCAACGGCTGGTCGTGGCCCGCGGGGCGCAACCACCTGGACGGCGCGGCGGCGCTGCGGTTCGTCCGTGAACGCAAGGGCCTGTCCGGCAGCGACCTGGACCGGGTGAAACGGCAGCACGCCTTCCTCAAGGCCATGGCGGCCAAGGCGGTCGACGCCGGCACGCTGACCAACCCGCTCAAACTGGACGCCTTCCTGCGGGCGGCCAGCGCGTCGGTCGCGGTCGACTCCCGCGCGGGGTTCGGCACGCTGCGGTCGCTGGCGGTGCGGCTGGCGGGCATCGGTCCCGACCGGGTCACCTTCGCGACCCTGCCGACGGGGCCGTCGGCGTGGTTCGACGGGCAGAACGTCCTGCTGCCCGATCCCGAGCGCAGCGCCGCCCTGTTCGAGGCGCTGTCCGCCGGCAGGCTGGGCGAGTTCGTCCGGCGCCACGGCCTGGAGACCGACCTGGACCTGTCCCGGCCGTCCTGACCGCCACCGGTCGAGGCGATCGCGCGGTCGCGATGCCCCTCGCCGGCGAGTGTGCGATTCTGAGCGCGTGCACGGGGTGCGGCGAGACCGCGACGGCGCGGGCCGCAGGGCGGCCGGTCCGGCGGACGCGGTCGCCGCGGCGACCGCGCGCTACCTCAACTGCGAGCCGATCGACATGTCCGCGCTGGCCGCCGAGCTCGGCGTCGGCCGCGCCACGCTCTACCGGTGGGTGGGCAGCCGCGAGCGGCTGCTGGCCACGGTGCTGGCGGACATGACCGAGCGCACCTACCGGGCGGCCGTGCGGGGCGTCGAGGGCTCCGGCCCGGACCGGGTGCTGGCCCTCCTCGACCGGTTCATGCGGGCGGTGGTCGACGCCGTCCCGCTCAAGGCGTTCACCGAACGCGAGCCGCGGCTGTTCGTGCGGCTGGCCACCATGCCCGGCGCCATCGAGGACCGCGCCGCCGAGCTGCTGGCGGACGAGCTGCAGCGGCAGATCGACCGGGGGCGGCTGCGCGTCTCGCTGCCCGCGCGCACGCTGGCGCAGGCGATCGTCCGCGTGGCGGACTCGTTCATGTACGCGCACTACCTCGGCGGCACCCGCCCGGAGATCGACACCGCGCTGGAGGTCATCGAGCTGCTGCTGCGCCCGCCCGGCCCGGACGAGACGCGTCCGGAGGGCGGGCGGCCCTCGTCCGGGCCGCGGGACGGGCGAGGCGAGGCGGACGGGTCCGGTTCGTAACGCGGGAACGCCAGCAGCGCCGAGGCGGCCAGGGCGATGCCGAGGATGCGCGGCACCCCGTACAGGGGGTCGGCGGGCCAGTCGCCGCCGTACAGCAGGCTGCCGACGACGATCAGGTACGTCTTCGCGACGATCGTGCAGACCGCCGCGGACACCGTCAGGCGGCAGCGCTGCAGGGCGATGGTGCCCTGCGCCATCGCCAGGATCACGGCCGCGCCGATCAGGTAGGGGTACGGGGTGGTCAGCAGCACCGCCGGGCCGGGCTGGACGCTCTCCAGCGTCAGGCCCTTGACCGCGACCTCCACCGTCCCGACGAGGATGCCGACGCTGACGCCGTACTCCACGCCCGCCGGGGGACGGGCGTGCCGGGGCGGCCGGCGCCGGTCGCCCCACGAGAACAGCGCGATCGGCACCGCCAGCGACGGCACCGTCACCGCGCACAGCAGCGCGGCGGGCGGGGCGGTGCCGATGTCGCCGTCGGGGCGCACGGACGCGGCGATGAGCAGCGTTCCGGCCGCGAACACCGCGAATCCCAGGCACTCGCGAGCGGTCGGCCGTTCGCGGAACCAGACCGCCGCGATGACCGGCAGCACCGCCAGGGCGGCGGAGAACAGCGGCTGCGCCCTGCTCAGCGGAAGCTCGGCGAAGGCGATCAGCTGCAGTTCCACGCCGACCGCGAACACCACGACCCCGGCCAGCCACCGCCCCGATCGAGTCGTCTGGACCAGCAGGTGCCACGGACGGTCGCCGCGCAGCGGTTCCATCCGCGCCCCGGCGGACTTCAGCAGCGCCGCCCCCACGTAGTAGAGGGAGACCGCCAGCAACGCCGCCGTGGTGCCGTTCATCGCCGGCCGGACGCCCCTCTCCGCCACATGTCCGAGACAAAACCGTGAGGTGTCTCACGTGGTCATGCGCCATGGTGGTCCGGCCGCGGACGGGCGTCAAGCGATGGGCGGAACGGGCATGGCGGAGATACCGTTGATGCCGTTCATCCCGGAAACCCGCTGCCGACAGTCAGGACGGTCCAGACGTGAGCGACATCCCCCGTCGTGCGGTGAGCCGGACCGCCAAGCTGGCCACCCTGCCGCTCGGCTTCGCCGGCCGCACCGCCCTCGGACTGGGCAAGCGGACGATCGGCCGCCCCGCCGAGGCCGTCGCGCAGGAGGTGCGGCGGCGCACCGCCGAGCAGCTGTTCAGCGTGCTCGGCGAGCTGAAGGGCGGCGCCATGAAGGTCGGCCAGCTGCTGTCGATCTTCGAGGCGGGGCTGCCGGAGGAGGCGGCCGGGCCGTTCCGCGCCAGCCTGACCCGGCTGCAGGAGGCGGCGCCGCCGATGCCCGCCGCGACCGCGCACCGCGTCATGGCCGAGGGCCTCGGCGAGGACTGGCGGGAGCTGTTCGCCGAGTTCGACGATCGTCCCGCCGCGGCCGCGTCCATCGGCCAGGTGCACAGGGCCGTGTGGCGCGACGGCCGCCCCGTGGCCGTCAAGGTGCAGTACCCGGGCGCCGGCCCGGCGCTGATGAGCGACTTCAACCAGATCGCCCGGCTGAGCCGGCTGATCGCGCCGCTGTTCCCCGGTCTCGAGGTCGAACCGCTGGTCGCCGACCTGAAGCGGCGGCTGGAGAAGGAGTTGGACTACCGCGACGAGGCCCGCGCCCAGACCGCCTTCCACCGCGCCTACGCGGGCGACCCCGACTTCCTGGTGCCCGCCGTCGTGGCGCAGTCAGGCAACGTGCTGGTGACCGAGTGGGTGGAGGGCACGCCGCTGTCGCGGATCATCGCGGACGGCACGCGGGAGCAGCGCGACCGCGCCGGGCTGCTGCTGTTCCGGTTCATCCTGTCCGGCCCGGCCCGCTGCGAGATGATCCACATCGACCCGCATCCGGGCAACTTCCGGCTGCTGGACGACGGCAGGCTGGGCGTGCTGGACTTCGGCGGGGCCGCCCGCGTCCCGGCCGAGATGCAGTGGGCGCTCGGCCGGATGCTGCGCATCGGCACCCTGGGCGACGCGGAGGAGATGGTCGCCCACGCCCGCGCGGAGGGGTTCCTGGCCGAGGACGCCGACATCGACCCCGAGCAGCTGCGCGCCCTGATCGCCCCGCACGCCGCTCCGTTCACCGTGGAGCGGTTCCGCTACAGCCGAGAGTGGCTGCGCCGCGAGACCGCGCGCGGCATGGGCCTGGCCGCCGACCTGCGGCCGGGCGGCCTGGCCCGGCACCTGCGGCTGCCGCCGCAGTACCTGTCCGTCAGCCGGGCCCTGGCCGGGTGCGGCGGCGTGCTGTGCCAGCTGGAGGCCGAGGCGGACTTCCGCGCCGAGGCGCTGCGCTGGCTGCCGGGCTTCGCCGACGACGACCCCGACGCCGCCGAGGCCGGCGAGGCCACCGCCTGACCCGCGGGCCGCACGCCGCTGGACGCGCGGGAGCCGCGCGTCGGCGCGCGTGGACGACTCCTGCTTGTCGGCAGGCCCTTGCACATCGTCGACACGCGAGCGGGTGCCCCTCGGCACCCGCTCCATCGAGGCGGCGGTCGCTGACAGCGCCTCCCGTCGTCCGTCGGCGGGTGCGGCCCGGCTCCGGGCGGCGCAGAGGCGCCGCCCGGTCCCGCGAAGAAGATCGCGTCGCCCGGCCGCCGCAGGCCGCCCCCGCCCGGCCGGGCCCCGGTCGCCGTGGCGGACGAGGCAGATCGTCAGCTCACGACATCGAGGGGTCCAGGCGCGGACGGTGTGGGTGCGGGCGCTCGGCCACTGGCCGCGCGGCAGCCGGGTGCGGATCGTCTCCAGGTCGAACGGCTCCGGGGAGAGACCTCCCTGGCCGGTCGGGACGCCTCCGATCGATCGTTCAGGCCAAGCGGGCCCGACCGACGTCGGAGGCGTCCCGCCGGATCAGCCCCAGACCTCTTCGGCGGTCTCCACGATGAGCTGGAGCTTGGCCATCTGCTCGTCGTAGGTGAGCACGTTGCCCTCGACCGTGGAGGAGAAGCCGCACTGCGGCGACAGGCACAGCTGCTCGATCGGCACGTACCGCGACGCCTCCTCGATCCGGCGCTTGAGGTCGTCCTTGGACTCCAGCGCGCCGCGCTTGGTGGTGACCAGCCCCAGGACGACCATCTTGCCCTTGGGGACGAACCGCAGCGGCTCGAAGCCGCCCGAGCGGTGGTCGTCGTACTCGAGGAAGAAGCCGTCCACCGCCAGTTCGCTGAACAGCGCCTCGGCCACGAAGTCGTAGCCGCCCTCCGCCGTCCACGACGAGCGGAAGTTGCCCCGGCACATGTGGGTGGTGACCGAGAGCCCCTCCGGCTTGTCCGCCAGCGCCGCGTTGATCTGCTTGATGTAGCGCAGGTGCAGGTGGTCGGCGTCGTCGCCCCGCTCCCTGATGATGCGCCGCTGCTCGGGGTCGTTGAGGTAGGCCAGGCTGGTGTCGTCGAACTGCAGGTACGTGCAGCCCAGCTCGGCGATCCGCCGCACCTGCTCGGCGTAGGCGGCGGCCAGGTCGGACCAGAACTCCTCCACGTCGGGGTAGACGTTCCGGTCGATGGCGGCGGGGCCGCCCCGGTAGTGGACCATGTTGGGCGACGGGATGGTCAGCTTGGGGGTCAGCCCGGTGCCCTCCGCCGCCTCCTTCAGGAACGCGAAGTGGTCGCCGAAGATCGTCTCCTCGAGGCGCACCCGGTCGTGCACGCGCAGCGCGGCGGCGGTGAACTCGATGTCGCCGGACTCGTTGCGGAACTTCACCTTGATCTTCTCGTCGGCCGGGGAGACGCCGCCCAGCCGGTAGATGAAGTCCATGTGCCAGGCGGTGCGGCGGAACTCGCCGTCGGTGGCGGTGCGCAGCCCGGCCGCCTTCTGGGCCTGGACGACCTCGCGGATCGCCTCGTCCTCGACCTGCCGCAGGTCCTCGGCCTTGATCCGGCCGGCGGCGAAGTCGTCGCGGGCCTGCAGCAGCCGCTGGGGACGCAGCAGGCTCCCGACGTGGTCGGCGCGGAACGGCGGGGTGTCGCGGAGAAGGCTCATGGGATCTCCTTGCGCTCGCGGCCTGTGGTCTTTCGGATGGTGCTTCGGATGGTGGCGCCGACGGCGCCCGGAAATCCAGACGTGTCGCGCAATCGTGATCAACGACAGGGAGACCGGCGTGCCGGACGTCTCCGGCACGCCGGTCTCAGGAGGGGAGGTCGTGGTCGGGGTGGGCCAGCAGCCACCGCCAGAGCTCGACCGGGTCGTCGGACCGGCGCTGCGCGCCGCAGAAGCAGATGCCCGTCAGCAGATCGGTGCCGGGAGTCCACTCCACCCGCAGCCGGCGGCCGGACGCGCTCATCGGGCCGTCATCCGCTGGAGCATCCGGCGCGCGGCCAGCCCGCCGGTGTCGATGTTGATGCTCAGCTCCTGGTAGCCCTCCGGCTCGGCGGCGATGACCTTCTCCAGCAGGTTGAGCGCCTCGACGTCCTGCAGCACGACGGTGCGGTTGCTCTCGGCCAGGAACGCCGACACCTCCTCGTCGTCGAGCGCGAAGTCGCGGGCCACCATCCAGAAGTCGTGGGTGGTCGTCTCGGTCTCCGGCGTGATCGCGTACACGATCTCGGCGTGGCAGGCCCGGCTGTCGTCGCCGTCGGGTCCCGGCTCAACGCCGGTCGGCGCGATCCGGCTGTGCAGCAGGTACAGGCACGGCGGGTGGTACTCGATGTCCTGCCAGCGGTCGATGCGGCCCTCGATGCCCGTGGACTTGGCGTAGAAGGGCGGGCACTCGGCGTCCTTCATGCGGCGGCTGACGTAGATGACCCCGGCCTCCTCGTCCACCTCCGTGGTGATCGGGGTCGCGGCCACCTCCGGGGTGCCGATGTAGCCGGCGTGCAGATACGTCTCGTGCGACAGGTCCATCAGGTTGTCGACGAGCAGCTCGTAGCGCGCGGCCAGGGGCTCCATGCCCCGCACCGTCACGTAGTCGGGGGAGTCCAGCCAGGGCGCCCGCGGGATCGCCGCCGGGTCGGCCTTGTCGTCGTCGCCGATCCACACCCAGATCAGCGAGTCCTGCTCGACGACGTGGTAGCGGGGGACGCGGGCGGTGCGGGGCACGCGGCGCTGGCCGGGCACGGCCACGCACACGCCGTCCGGGTCGTAGGTGAAGCCGTGGTAGCCGCAGACGATCCGGTCGCCGTCGCGGTGGCTGGCCGACAGCGGGTAGCGCCGGTGCACGCAGCGGTCCGCCAACCCGACGGGCCTCCCGTCGCGGGTGCGGTAGAAGACGATCGGCTCGCCGCAGATGGTGCGGGCCAGCAGTCCGTCGCCGACCTCCGATCCGTACGCCGCGACGTACCACTGGTTTCGTGGGAAGGCCATGGGTGCTCCTCGACGCGTGTCAGGTCGGTCGACCCCGACCTTCCCGGGCCCGCGCGCCCGCGGGCCACCGCCATTCCGCCCAG
>NZ_BCQU01000122.1:0-17017 GCF_001552235.1 Actinomadura rubrobrunea NBRC 15275
GGCGACGGCGCCCAGCGCGGCGCCCGCCAGCGCGCGGGCGGCCGCGCGGAGCGTCCCGCCGGGGGCGCGGCGTGTCGTCGGTGTCATGGCAGTGGGGCTCTTCTCACTCGGGGTCAATGGGGCTCACCCGTTCCTCACCCGCTCTTGCTCGCGGAGGGCACCGGGGAGGGCAGGTAGCCGCTCACGCCCGACCCGGTCCCGTACTGGCCGGACTTGCCGGCGATCTCGTTCTGCAGCGCCAGCACCGCCACCACCCGGCCGGACGCGGTGTCGACCATGTCGATCGACGAGACGTTCTTGCGGACGTCGGAGTCGCGCAGCGCGGCGATCAGCCCGCCCTCCTGGGCGGCGGTGGACGGCCCGCCGACCACGGCGCCGCGGCCCGCGCCGTCCAGCGCGGCCGCCAGCGAGATCAGCGCCCGGTTGTCGGCGTCGGCGCCCTCGTACTGGTACGGGGTGGACGGCGCGACGACGACGGCGAGGGTGGCGTGCTGGCCGGGCCGGCCGGTGGTGGTCAGGTAGCCGGCCTGCCGGAACGCGTTGAGCACGGCGCCGCCCTCGGTGTCCTCGCGGCCGCTGCGGGCCGGGTCCCGGGTGACCAGGGCGCTGGCCAGCACGGCGCCGGCCCGGTCGTAGGGACCCCCGTCGGGCGCCGCGGCGGCCTCGGGCCGCAGCTGGGCGGCCAGCTCGTCGACGGTGCCGACCTGGTCGTCGTCCAGGAACTTCTTCTGGATGGTGACCCGGCCGGTGACGGTGGCGCCCGCGGCCTTGGCGAGCTCGCCGAGCTGCTCGATGCTGTCGTTGCTGGCGCCGGGGGTCTCGACGAGCACCACCGACTGGCCCTTGAGCCGGTCGGCGACCAGCTCGGCGGCGAGCGTCTGGGCGAACTGCTCCTCGCCGTCGCGCTGGGCCTCCAGCCGGCGCTGCTCCTGGCGCAGCTGCTGGCTGTTGCGGGCCGCGTCGCTCGCCTGCTTCTTCAGCTCGGCGGTCACCGACTGCGACAGCGTGGTCGAGCCCAGGATGATGCCGAGCGCCAGCGCCAGGAACACGGCGACGATGGAGACGAGGTGGTAGCGGAAATCGATCACGTGAACAGTCCGGTCAGCCAGAAGAGGAACGCGTGCCAGCGGTCGGCCAGCAGGGGACGGATGATCTCCCCGGCCGGCGACATGATCACGGCGGTGGTCATGGCGATGAACGCCCCCAGCACCAGGAACAGCAGCGAGGAGGTGGAGATGCGGCTGCGGTACAGGCGGCTGACGCCCTTGGCGTCCACCAGCTTGCTGCCCAGCCGCAGCCGGGTCAGCCACGTGCTGGCCATCCCGGCGCGGCCCTTGTCCAGGAACTCCACCATGTTGGCGTGCGTGCCGACCGCCACGATCAGCGAGGCGCCCTTGTCGTCGGCCAGCAGCATGGCGATGTCCTCGCTGGTGGCGGTGGCGGGGAACACCACCGCGTCGCGGCCGAGCTCGGTGACCCGCTTGAGGCCGGGCGCGCGGCCGTCCCGGTAGGCGTGCACGACGATCTCCGCGCCGCAGGTCAGCGCCTCGTCGGACACCGAGTCCATGTCCCCGACGATCATGTCGGGCCGGTAGCCGGCCTCCAGCAGCGCGTCGGCGCCGCCGTCCACCCCGATGAGCACCGGACGGTACTCGCGGATGTAGGGACGCAGCGTGGCGAGGTCCTCGCGGTAGTGGTAGCCGCGCACCACGATCAGCGCGTGCCGCCCCTCGATCGGGGTCTTGACGTCGGGCACGCCGACCCCGTCGATGAGCAGGTCGCGTTCGCGCCGCATGTACTCCATGGTGTTGGCGGCGAACGCCTCCAGCTGGTGCGCCAGGCCCGCCTTGGCCTCGACCATCGCGGCCTCGACGGTCTCGGCGGTCTGCACGGTGCCCTTGGCGATCACTTCGTCGCCGCGGTACACCACGGCGTCCTCGACCCGCACCCGCTCGCCCTCGCGCAGCTTGGCGAAGATCTCCGGGCCGACGTCGTCGATCAGCGGGATGCCCGCCTCCACCAGGATCTGCGGCCCCATGTTCGGGTAGCGGCCGGAGATGCTGGGCGCCACGTTGACGACCGCGGCCACCCCGCACGACACCAGGGCCTCCGCGCTGACCCGGTCCAGGTCGACGTGGTCGATCACGGCGACCTCGCCGGGCTGCAGCCGCTTGGTGAGGTTCTTGGTGCGGCGGTCGAGCCGGGCGACGCCGCCGACCCCGGCGCGGTCGTCCTCGCGCCCGCGGCCCAGGGCGAGCACGCGCCGCGGCAGCCGCTGGGACAGCCGGACGCGGCGCGCGGTGGTCGGAGAGTCGTTCATCGCAAGACATCCTGCCAGAGCACGGGAACCGACACCTGTAACGACAAGCGTCCGATCGTGTCGGTTCGTTCACCGTCCGCGTTCACCGCCGCGTTCCGCCGCGCCGGACCGCGGACGACCGCCGGGGCGCCGCCGGGCGCGTCCTCCCGCGGACCGCGCCCGCGAACGCGCCGCTCGTCAGGCGCGCGGCGCGCCTTCGCGCACCCCGCGTCCAGTGCGCAGACTACTCGATCACCGCGACGGTGCCACGCCGATCACCTGCGAATTACCCGGAAAAACCGGACGACACGCATGAACATCATGTGCCGCGGTGAACCACTGCCGTCCGCGCGTGTCTCGGACGAACCGCATCAAAGGCGAGCAGAACCGCGGTGGAACCAGCTCAGAAGGGTGCGGTGGCGTTGCCGGGTGCGGCTCAGCGTTCCCGCGCGGCCATCTGGAGGAGCTCCTCGGCGTGCGCGCGCCCCAGCTCGGAGTCCTCCAGGCCCGCCAGCATGCGCGACAGCTCCCGCACGCGCCCCTCGCGGTCCAGGACGGTGACGCCGCTGCGGGTGACCGACCCGTCGTCGGCCTTCTCCACCAGCAGGTGCTGGTCGGCGAACGCCGCCACCTGCGGCAGGTGGGTCACCACGATCACCTGGGCGTTGCGCGCCAGCCGCGCCAGCCGCCGCCCGATCTCCACCGCCGCCTTGCCTCCGACGCCCGCGTCGACCTCGTCGAACACGAACGTCGGCACGGGGTCGGCGCCGGCGAACACCACCTCGATCGCCAGCATGACCCGCGACAGCTCGCCGCCGGAGGCGCCCTTGTGCAGCGGCAGCGCCGGGGCGCCGGGATGCGGGGCGAGCCGCAGCTCGACCTCGTCGGCGCCGTACGGCCCGTACTCGCCGGTCGGGGTGACGGCGACCTCGACGCGGGCGTGCGGCATGGCCAGGGCGGTCAGCTCCTCGGTGACCGCCCGCGAGAACCGCTCGGCGGCGTCGGCGCGGACCGCGGTCAGCTCGGCCGCCTGCGCCGCCAGCCGCTCCGACAGCTCGGCGTGCTCGGCGCGCAGCCGCTCGATGCGCTGGTCGTCGCCCTCCAGCTCGGCGAGCCGCGCGGCCGAGCGGCGCGCCCATTCCAGGACCTCGTCGATGGTCTGGCCGTACTTGCGGGTCAGCGCGGCCAGCTCGGCCCGCCGCTCCTGGACGGCGGCCAGCCGCGCCGGGTCGGCGTCCACGGACTCGCCGTAGGCGGCCAGCTCGGTGCCCACGTCCGACACCAGGTAGCCGGCCTCGGCGAGCCGGTCGGCGAGCCCGGCCAGGGCCGGGTCGTGGTCGCGCACCGCCTCCAGCGCGTTGCGGGCCTGCCCGAGCAGGCCCACGACGTTGGCGGCCTCGATCACGGCGT
Organism: Actinomadura rubrobrunea NBRC 15275; assembly: GCF_001552235.1. Lineage (NCBI taxonomy): Bacteria > Bacillati > Actinomycetota > Actinomycetes > Streptosporangiales > Thermomonosporaceae > Actinomadura > Actinomadura viridilutea. The sequence goes on from NZ_BCQU01000122.1 coordinate 3,710, forward strand.
CCGGATCGCCCAGCAGCGCCTCGTGCGCGGCGGTGGCGGCGCCGCGCAGCGCGTCGGCGTGCGCCAGCCGCTCCTCCTCGGCGGCCAGCTCGGCGTCCTCGCCGGGCTTGGGGTCGACCTTCTCGATCTCCTCGAGGCCGAACCGCAGCATCTCGGCCTCGTTGGCGCGTTCGCGCGCCCGGGTGGTCAGCTCCTCCAGCAGCGCGGTCACCTCGCGGTGACGCTGGTAGGTGGCGGTGTAGGCGCGCAGCGGCGCGGTCAGCGCGGCGCCGGCGTAGCGGTCGAGGGCGGCGCGCTGCCGCCCGGGCTGCAGCAGCCGCTGCTGGTCGGACTGGCCGTGCACGGCCACCAGGTCGTCGGCGAGCGTGATCAGCGTGCTGACCGGCACGGACCGGCCGCCCAGATGGGCCCGCGACCGGCCCTCGGCCGACACCGACCGGCTGATGATCAGGACGCCGTCGTCGAGCTCGCCGCCGGCCTCCTCCACCCGGTCCGCCACCCGGCCGCCCGGGTCGACGACGATGCGGCCCTCGATGGTGGCGCGGGACGCGCCGGGCCGGACCCGCTGGGGGTCGGCGCGCCCGCCGAACAGCAGGCCCAGGCTGGTGACCACCATGGTCTTGCCCGCCCCGGTCTCTCCGGTGACGACGTTGAACCCCGGGGACAGATCGAGCACGGCCTCGTCGATCACGCCGAGGCCCTGGATCCGCACCTCATCGACCATCGGACGCACCAGCGTCACAACCCCTCGCATCCACAGATCCCGGTTTCGGAGCCTCGCCGGTGAGATTATCGTCCCCGCCGCCGGCCGGGCCGTCCGCGCGACGGCCCCGCGACGGCGGGCGCGACGAGGCGGGCGCCGCCAACCGCTCGCTCCGCGAGCACGCGGAGTCCTATCACATCACTTTTCCGCCTGTTCGTCCGTGTCGTGGGTGTCGTGCATGTCGTGCGTGTCGTGCGTCGTACGTCCGGTCCCGGAACGGTGCGGGCCCGTCGAGGGCTGGGCGCGCATCCGGGTCAGCTCGGTGCCCATCTCCGTGTTGGCGGGCGGGGCGGGCTGCGGGGGACGGCCGCGCCAGCCGGTGACCGGCAGCCCGAACTTGTTGACCAGCCGGTCGGTGAACGGGGTCTGGTGGAGGCGCGCCAGCCGTACCGGCTCCGCGCCCCGCCGGACCTCGACCCGCGCCCCCGGCGGCAGCCCGACCGTGCGGCGCCCGTCGCACCACAGCACCGCGCGGGGCGTGTCCGGCAGCACCTCGACCGCCACCACCGACCGCGGCGAGACGACCAGCGGCCGGGCGAACAGCGCGTGCGCGCTGATCGGCACGACCATCATCGCCTCGACCTCCGGCCACACCACCGGGCCGCCCGCCGAGAAGGCGTAGGCGGTGGACCCCGTGGGCGTGGCGCACACCACCCCGTCGCAGCCCCACTGCGACAGCGGCCGCCCGTCGATCTCCGCGACGACCTCCAGCATCCGCTCCCGCTCGGCCTTCTCCACGGTGGCCTCGTTGAGCGCCCAGGTGGTGTCGGTCACGCCGCCGTTGCGGCGCACCACCACGTCGATGGTCATGCGCTCCTCGACGTCGTAGCGGCGGGCGACGACGCGGTCCACGGTGTTGGTGAGGTCGTCGCGCTCGGCCTCGGCCAGGAACCCCACGTGGCCGAGGTTGACCCCCAGCAGCGGCGTCCCCGCCTCGCGGGCCAGATCGGCGGCGCGCAGCAGGGTCCCGTCCCCGCCGAGCACGATCACCACCTCGGCGTCCTCGGCGGCCGCGGCGGTGCGCGGCATGACCTCCACGCCGACGCAGCCGAGCTCCTCGGCCTCGCTGTCGAGGACCCGCACCGCGATGCCCGCCTCGCTGAGCCGGTTGATGACCAGGTGGGCGCTGCGGACCGCCTCCGGCCGCCCGGTATGCGCCACCACCAGCACCGATCTCTTGCTCAAACGCCCTCCCAGGGTCGCGTCACCGGGCCGCGGGCCCCGTTGCCCGCGTCACGTGCCATGCCCGCATCGCCCCAGTCTGCCGCGTTCTGCCACCGCCCGGGGCCGTCTCCGCGTTCCCGGCCGCCACGGCCCCGCACCCCGGATCGTGCCCGGCGTCGCGGCGTCCCGCACCGGTCGTCCGCGCCCGATCGGCGCCGCCCCGTCCGTGACCGGGGCCGATCCCGCCGCGCCGACCGGGGCGAGATCACTGCGGCCCTTCGGCGATCGCCTTCTCGAGGGCCGCCTCGTCCAGCGGGGGCGCGCCCGCGCGCAGCCACAGGAAGTACTCCACGTTCCCCGACGGTCCCGGAAGCGGGCTGGCGACGACCCCCGCCACGCCGAGGCCCAGCTCGGCGGCGTGCCCGGCGACGTCCCGGACGGCCTCGGCGCGCAGCGCCGGGTCGCGCACCACGCCGCCCGCGCCGACGCGGTCCTTCCCCACCTCGAACTGCGGCTTGACCATCAGCGCGTAGTCGGCGCCGGGCGCGACGCAGCGCTTGATCGGCTCCAGCACCAGCCGCAGCGAGATGAACGACAGGTCGGCCACCACCAGGTCCGGCGGCGGGACGTCCGGGGCGCCCAGCATCTCGGGGGTCAGGTTCCGGACGTTGACCTGCTCGAGCACGGTGACGCGGTCGTCGGTGCGCAGCGACCAGGCCAGCTGCCCGTACCCGACGTCCACCGCGTACACGTGCGCGGCGCCGGCCCGCAGCAGCACATCGGTGAAGCCGCCGGTGGACGCGCCCGCGTCCAGGCAGCGCCGCCCCGCCACCTTCAGCTCGGAGAACGCCTCCAGCGCGCCCGCCAGCTTGTGCCCGCCGCGCGAGACGTACTCGGGACCGGCGTCGCCGGTGTCGACGACCACCGCGGCGGCCGGGTCGACCTGGGTGGCCGCCTTGGCGGCGACACGGCCGCCGACTCGCACCCGGCCCTCGGCGATGAGCCGTCCCGCGTGCTCCCGCGAACGCGCCAGCCCCCGGCGCACGAGCTCGGCGTCCAGCCTGCGGCGCTTCACGGCCGCCCGCCCGGAGCCGTCGCGCCGCCGCGGGGCGGGACGCCGCCCGGGTCCGGCCGGCGCGGCAGGGGCGGCCGCGGCACCGGCGGCCCGGCGTCCTCGGGCTCGTCGGCCGACGCGAGCAGGTCCTGCAGGCGCCGGTGGACGTCCTGGAAGACCTCCACATGCCGCGACACGGGCGTGCCGTCCAGCTCCGTCAGGCGCCGCAGCACGAGATCGACGCGCGGATCGCCGGTCGGCTCCGGCGGCGGCCCCGCGGGCACGACCGCCTCGGGAACCCCCGCCCCGGCGGCGGGGGCGCCGGGCTCCACGGGCTCGTCCGCCGCCTCGCCCACGGGCTGCCCCACGGCCTCGCCAGACACCACCTGAAACCTCCAAGAAGACCCCGACCGCGCCGACCGCGGGTCGCCTCCGCTCTGTCAGAACGCTACCGTCCCTACACGACATCGTTGCCGATCGAACGGGGAACGGCCTGACCATGGCGAACGAGGAGGAGTGCCGGGCGGCGCTCGGGCGGATCACCCGGCGGCTGGCGGAGGTGGACGAGGACCAGCTCGCCGAGCACGTCGTGGAACGCACGATCAGCTGCCGCATTCCCGACCTGAAGGTCGCCTACCGCTCCCGGATCCACGCCGGCGGGCTGGATCCGTTCGAGCCCACCGACGACCCCACGGCCGCCCAGGTGCGGATCACGGTGCGCAGCGACGACCTCGTGGCGCTCGCCAACGACGAGCTGCATCCCGCCCGGGCGTTCACCAGCGGCCGGCTGAAGGTGGAGGCGAGCCTGTTCGACCTGCTGCGCCTGCGCAAGCTGCTGTGACGTCCGCCCGCGGCGGGGCCGCGCCGCGGGCGGACGGGGTCAGCGCGCCCTGTAGGGCCGGGGCAGCTTGAGGCCGCGTTCGGCCATGACGGCGCGCAGGCGGTCGGGATAGTCGGTGATGATGCCGTCCACGCCGTCGTCGATGAGCTTGTTCATGGTCGCCGGGTCGTCCACCGTCCAGGGGATCACCTTGAGGCCGAGCCGGTGCGCCTTCTTCACCATCGCCTCGGTGACGTACGGGCGGTAGCCGGGGTCGGCGACCTTGCCGTCCTGCGGGAAGCCGTGGACGGGCGAGAACGCCGAGGCGCCGAACGACTTGACCGCCCGCAGCGGGTCGCCGCCGAAGTCGTCGATGTCGATGCCGCCCAGCCACGGCGACCTGCCCGGCTGCCCGACCTGCAGGAAGTCGTCGTTGGTCAGCGCGACCAGCGGCAGTCTCGGCTCGACCCGGCGCATGCGCATCAGCGCGCCCCAGTCGAAGCTCTGGATCGTCACCTGCCGCAGCATCCGCGCCCGCCGCACCTCGCGCACGGTGACCTGGACGAACTGCTCGCGCGGCGCGGTCTCGGCGGGCGCCCCGGCCTCCACCTTGGTCTCCACGTTCAACTTCACGCCGTACGCCCGGTACCGGTGGACGAGCCCGAACACCTCGCGCAGCAACGGCATCCGGGCACCGGGCGCGGGCCGCTGTCCAGGATGCTCCGGCAGCGTCCGCGAACCGCAGTCCAGCGTGCGGACCTGCTTCAGCGTCAGCGTGTTGACGTACTTGCCGACATAGGGGTATTCGGGGTCGCCCGGTGCGGCGGGCCCGGTGTCCTGGCACTTGCGGCCGTCCACACGGCGGTCGTGGGTCACCACGGCGTGCCCGTCCTCAGTGATCTGCACGTCGAGCTCCAGCGTGCTCACGCCGAGCCGCAGCGCGTTGGCGAAGGCGGGCAGCGTGCTCTCCACCACCAGCCCCAGCCCGCCGCGGTGGGCCTGCAGGTCGAACACCCGATGCCCGTGGCCGGACCACGCCCCGGACGCGACCGGCGCGGAGGCCACCGCGGCGTGCGCGGGCCCCGCCGCCGTCACCGTGAGCGCGCCCGCAACCGCCGCCCCGAGGACGACACGGCGCCATCTGCTCATTTCCGTCTCGCTTTCCTTCCGTCCTGCTGGGCCGTACGACGGCCCGCGGGACACGTTGCGACGCCCCCGGGTGCGCCTGGTGAGAGCGAGACGAACGACCAGTGGCCCTGACGAGAACAAACCACGCTCACCGCCCATAGAGCCCCGCCCCTCCGCCTTCGGCGGAAGAGCTGCGGATCTGGGCCGACAGCATCCGCGACGCGCACGGCCAGGCACCAGACCTCGACCCCGCCGTCGCCACATGCGGCCGCCTCACGTAGACGACTGTGTTCTCCGCCAGGCCCTTCGGCAAGCCGCACCGAACAAGGCACCGACCAAACAAGGCACCGACCGACTGCGACAAACCGCGACAGGCCCTCGTCTCCGCCGGCATGCGCATTCGCTCGATCGCCGGGTGCCCATCGTGCCCCTGTCCCCTGCTCACAGCGCGGCGTGTCTTACATGGAGGTACTGGGCGTTTTACGCCGCGGCGAGTGGGGCGGCAGAAGAGAGCCCCGGTCAGTCCAGGTTGAGGTGCTTGAGAGCGTCGACGACGGCCTCAGGGCTCACAGGGTCCTTGGTGCTCCAGGCGGCGGCCGCCAACGCGCGCAGGCCGTCGTAGGGGTCGCCGCCACCGGTCAGCTCGACCGTGTCGCCCGTCCAACGGGCCGTCCACCCCGCGCACTCGAAACGATCACCGGAACGCGCGGCGGGCGGATGGGGGACGAGCAGCCCGGTCAGGTCCGGCGCCAGGTAGGTGGGGCGGCGGTCGGGCGGCGCGGTCAGGGCGGTGAGCGGGTCCGTCACGCCGGTCAGGACCAGCAGGCTGTCGGCGCCGCCGTGGTGGGCGCCTTCGATGTCGGTGTCGAGCCGGTCGCCCACCACCAGCGGCCGCCGCGCGCCGGTGCGCAGGATCGACTCGCGGTGCAGAGGACCGTGCGGCTTGCCCGCCACGATGGGATCCACCCCTGTCGCGGCGCGGATGACCTCCATCAGCGCGCCGTTGCCCGGCTGCTGGCCGCCGGAGGCCACGGGGATGGTCAGATCACCGTTGGAAACGACGAACAACGCGCCGTCGCGGACGGCCTTCGCCCCCTCGGCCATGAGGTCGTACGACAGCCGCGGGTCGTACCCCTGCACCACCGCGAGAGGGCGTTCGGACGCGGACGACACCGGGCGGAGCCCCTGGGCGTACAGGGCGTGCCGCAGCCCCATGCCGCCCACCACCAGCACCGGCGCCCCGGCCGGCAGGCGTTCGGCCAGCAGCCGGGCCGCGGCCTGCGCGGACGTCACCACGTCACCGGGCTCCGCCGGTACGCCCACCTCGGTCAGCAGCGCCGCGACCGCCGAGGGGGTCCGGGAGGCGTTGTTGGTGACGAACGCCAGCCTCTGCCCCGCGGCCCGCGCCTTGGTCAAGGACTCGGCCGCGCCGGGCACCGGGCGGCGCCCGATGTAGACCACACCGTCGAGGTCGAGCAGCGCGACGTCGTACGCCTCGCACAGCGGCCTGTCACAGCCCTTCATCGCGTCCCTTCCGCTCGGACGATTCCGGCCCGATGGTACGGGCCGGTCATCCGCGGGCTGCGAGGGTGGCCCGGGCATGGCGCAGCGCGTTGGCGTAGTCCCTGTTGTCGGGGCGCATGGCCGCGGCGAGCGCCAGGTACTCCACCGCGCCCTCGAAGTCGCCGAGGCGGCTCAACGACAGGCCCAGCCCGAACAGCGCGTAGTCCTCGGCGGGGTCGGCCTCCACGATCCAGCGGAAGCTGTCGGCGGCGTCGCTGTAGCGCCGCGCCCCGAACTGGGCGCGGGCCAACGCCTCCCGGATCGACCGCGAGGTCGGCTCGGCGTCCGCGGCGCGCGCCAGCAACTGGACGGCCGCCGCCGCGCTCCCCGAGCGCAACAGGCTCAGACCACGCGTGTACCACTCGTATACGCCGCCTTCGGGGGCGCCGTCCGGGCCGTCGGGATCATCGTCGGGGCCGTCCTGCGGGGAATCGTCCGGCCGCTGCGGTCCTTGTACATCCATGTGGACCTCCCCTCGGGCTCCGGGTCCCTTCGACCGTACCCGGCGACAGACCAGGCAGCGTCTCCGATTAGCATGCCCACGGTGGATGACGATCTCCCCTCGGGCGTGGACGCCGACGAGTTCAGCGCACGCGTCTTCGGTACCGCGGACCCGCCGTCCGGCGGCGGTCTGGAACTGGCGCCGTTCCGCGGCGTGCGGTTCGCCCCAGGGGTCGTCGGCGACCTGGCGAAGGTGACCACGCCGCCGTACGACCTGATCGACCCGGACGAGGTGCGGCGGCTGCTGGCCAGCGGCGGACACAACATCGTCCGGCTGATCCTGCCGCCCACGCCGGAGCAGGCGCGCGACACGCTGCGCGACTGGCTCGCCGAGGGCGCGCTCACGATCGACCCCGAGCCGGCCCTGTACGTCTACGAGGTCGCCGACGCCCGGACGGTGCTGCAACGCGGGCTCATCGGCGCCCTGGCCCTCCGCGCGGAGGCGGACCGGGTCGTCCTCCCCCACGAGAACGTCTACCCCGGCCCGGTGCGCGACCGCCTGGCCCTCATGACCGCCGTCAAGGCGGACCTGGAACCGATCTTCCTGGTGTACGAGGGCGGCGGCGAGGCCGCCGACATCGTCGACGACACCGCCCGCGGGACGCCCCTGCTGTCGTTCCGCGGCGACGACGGGCTCGACCACCGCCTGTGGCGCATCACCGACCCGCGCCTGCACGCCCGCATCGCGGCGGACCTCCGCCCCCGGCAGGCGCTGATCGCCGACGGCCACCACCGGTACGCGACCTACCGCGCCCTGCAGGCCCGCCGCCACGCCGCCGGGGACGGTCCCGGACCGTGGGACCACGGACTGGCCCTGCTGGTCGACTCCACGCGCTACCCCCCGCACCTCGGCGCCATCCACCGCGTCCTGCCCACGGTGCCGCCGTCCACCGCGGTGGCGCACGCCGCCCGGGTCTTCCGCGTCACCGATCTGCCGTACGACCTGGACAAGGCCGTCGCCCTCCTGGCCGACGCCCCGCGCCCCGCCTACCTGCTGGGCGGCGGGGATCGGCTGCACCTGCTCACCGAACCCGACCCGCGGCGCCTCGACCGGGCGATGGCCTGCGATCACTCGCCGCGCCGGCGCAGGCTCGACACCGCCGTCCTCGACCGTCTGCTCATCGAGGACGTGTGGCACGTTCCCGAGGACGACCGCAGCATCGAGATCGTCCACGACGATCCGGCGGCGGCGATCGACCGGGCTCGCCGCACCGGCGGCACCGCCGTCATCCTCAACCCGCTGCGGGTCGAGGACGTCCTCGCCGTCGCCGGGGAGGGCGAACGCGTCCCCCGCAAGTCCACCTCCTTCGGCCCCAAACCCCGCACCGGCCTGGTCCTCCGCCTTCACACCACATGAGGGACGGGTGAAACTTCGGTCCGGAGTTCCCGGCAGTGGTGGGCATCGTCGCGATCCGCGTTCGGCCGGTACATGGCGCGCGTCATCGACGCGATTGAGGACACCTTGGCGGGTGCGCCGTCTGGCGGCCGTCTCGCGCTCCACCAGGCCGTCTGTTTGCTCGCCCGGTGCGCGGCGCCCCCGGAGCACGCACGCGAAAGGGAGGGCCGAAACTGTGGATAACCCGGACGACACGGAGGGATGATCGTCCCATGGACACCACGACGACGATCACGCCGCTGGGCGGCGACGTGTACGAGATCGACACCCGGATGGCGGGCTACTCGGGCATCACGGCGGGATATCTGATCCTGTCCGACCGCCCGTGCCTGGTCGAACCGGGGACCTCCGGGTCGGCGCCGGTGGTCCAGCGGGCGTTGGACGAGCTCGGGGTGGGCCCGAACGACCTGGCGACCGTGGTCGTCACGCACATCCACCTCGACCACGCGGGCGGCGTCGGCGACATCGCCAGGATGTATCCGCAGGCCGAGGTCGTCGTCCACGAGAAGGGCGCGCGGCACCTGGCGTCTCCGGAACGGCTCATGCGCAGCGCGCGCATGGTGTACGGGGACCGATTGGACACCCTGTTCGGCGAGCTCAAGCCCACGGAGGCCGAACGCATCCGCGCCGTGGAGGACACCGGGGTCATCGACCTGGGGGGCGGACGGAGGCTGGAATCCCACTACTCCCCCGGGCACGCCAAGCATCACGTCGGGCTGATCGACTCCCAGACCGGCGACCTGTACGTGGGGGACGCGGCGGGCATCTACGTCCCCGAGACGAAGGATGTGCGCCCCGCCACGCCGCCTCCCGACTTCGACCTGGACACGGCGTTGGACTCGCTGCGCAAGTTCCAGGCGCTGGGCCCGCAGCGGCTGCTGTTCGCGCACTACGGCCCCGTCTCGGACGTCACCGACACGCTGGAGCGTTCGGCGGAAGAGCTGCGGATCTGGGTCGACGCGGTCCGCGACGCGCACGGCCAGGGGCTGGACCTCGACCACGCCGTCGCCATGGTCCGCGACCGGACGAAGGAGCGCTACGCCATCACCCGCGACGACGCCGACCCCGAGCTCGCCGCCAAGTACGAGGTGCTCAGCAGCACCGAGAGCAACGTCGCCGGCATCATGCATTCGTTGAGCAAGTAGCGCGGACCAGCGGCTCGGCGCCGCCGTCGCGCAGCCTTCGAAGCCGCCGCCTTGACATTGTAAGGTCCGGCTTGGCCCTCCTGCTCGAGTACGCGCACCAGCGCTTCATCAAGGCGGACGGGTTCGGCCGTGCCGAGGGCGAGCACGCAGGCGGGCGACCGCGCCCGGCCGCAGTGAGCGGAACAGATCGCAGCAGGCGTCGTGCGCCGACCGTTCGGCGAGACGGCCTCGAGTCAGCGCAGGAGGGCACGGGCGGGTTCGCGGCCGCAGCGGCGGCCCGCGCGTGCCCTCGGCATCGGCTGCGCTCTCAGCGGCGGAACGGTCCGGTGACCTCGTAGGTGTAGCCGTCCGTCCCGGCGACGAACCCGCTCTTCCCCCGCTGGGACGAGAAGTACAGGCGGGTGCCGTCGGGCGAGAACGCCGGCCCGGTGATCTCGGATTCGTCGTGGCCGACGACGCGCAGGAACGGGGCGACCACGCCGTCCGGCGTGATCACGTTGATCTCCATGTTGTCGCCGTCCTCGGCGACGTACAGGTCTCCCGACCGCGCGCCGGTGATGTTGTCGACGCCCGCGAGCGGCGGTTCCCCGGTCGTGACGAGGTCGTCGTCGTAGGCGATGTCCAGGCGCTCGGCGGCGGCGTCGTACGCCCAGACGCGGTTGTCGCCCTTCGTGGTGAAGTAGCAGACGCCGCCGGTGTAGTAGCAGCCCTCGCCGCCGTTGAAGCGCATGGCGCCCGGCACTTGGTCCCGCGTCGGCGTCAGCCAGATCTCCGGGTTCGGCACCCGCGCCCAGGTGACGGCGCCCGTACCGGATCCGACCAGCACCTCCAGGGTTCCGGACGACAGATCCCCCCAGGTGGACGGCCGGAACCGGTAGAAGCAGCCGTCCGGCTGGTCCTCGGTGAGGTACACGACCCGACGGTCCGGATCGCAGGCGGCCGCCTCGTGCTTGAACCGTCCCATGGCCGGGTGCGCCCGGGCGGAACGCTCACCCTTGGGGTCGGTCTCGTGCACCAGCCCGAGGTCGTGTTCCTCGCACGACAGCCACGTCCCCCACGGGGTGGCGCCGCCGGCGCAGTTCAGCGACGTGCCGTTGAGGATGCGGTACGCCGAGACGATCCGTCCCGACGCGTCGAACCGCACGGCCGACACGCCTCCGACGATGGGCACCTCCGAGTTGCTCACATAGATCCACCCGTCGCCGTCCGGGAAGCAGGCCCCGCCGTCCGGCGCGGGATGCCAGGTGTACCGGGTGCCCTCCACGCGCCGCATCGACCGGGCGATGACGCGGCTCGTGAACCCCTGCGGCAGCTGGAGGCCGTTGCCGTCCGGCGCGAGCAGCGGCCCGTACGGGCTCGCGCCGGGCTGCGCCGGACCGGCGGCGAAGGCACGCTGCCACAGCACGCCGGAGAACGCGGCCGTCCCACCCGCGACGGCGGTCGTACGGAGGAAGGTGCGTCGGTTCAGACCCGTCGGCATGGCGCTCCTCACACGCTCGTTCACCTTCACGCGGAGTGGACCACCGGTACGTGACACCGGCACCCCCGAACGACCACGATCTTGTGAACATCGCGCGAAGGAAGGCCACCGTCAAGAGGTCCGGCAGAGTGCGGTCAGCCGTCGGATCCGTCCCGCCGCTCTCCTCCGTCCTCGACGAGGCCGTCACGGCGGACCGGGGCGTCCTGGGCACCGGCCGACGCCCCGTCGCGGTCTTCGGGCTCCGCGACCGGCTCCCGGAACACCGCCTCGGGCGCCTCCTCGTTCGGCTCAGCCGCCGCGCGAAGGTCCTGGGCGGACGCCGCCTCGTCCTTGTCCTGGGACGCGGTCTCCGGGACGACGGGCTCCAGGAACACCGGGGCGATCTCCGGAGCGTCGACGGTCGCCGGCGCGGCATCGCCGCCGTCGGGCTCCTTCTCGGACGGCTCTGCAGCGTTCCCGACGGGCTCGTGGGCGTCGCCGGTCGAGGGCGCGTCCGGTTCGGAAACGTCCTTGGGCTTCTCGTCGGCGGTCGCGTCGTCCGCAGTCGTGTGCACGGGGCGTTCGGAGTCGTCGCTGAACTCCGTGTCGGAGCCCTCCTCCTCGGTGTCGATGATGTGGAGGCCTTCCAGCTCCGCGTAACGCTCGGCCGCGTCGGTCTCTCCCTCCCGGTCGGCCGCCGCGGCGCGGGCGAACCAGTCGCTCGCCTCGTCGGAACGCCCCGCCGCCACCAGGGCGTCGGCGTAGGCGTAGAACAGCCGCGCCGACCAGGGGCGCAACCGCCGGTCCTGCAGCTCCGGCACCTGCAGGGTGACGACCGCGGCGTCGTACTGCCCCAGGTCCCGTCGCGCCCCCGACTCGACGATGCGCAGCTCGATCACGGCCGCCTGGTCGAGGCGTCCGGCCTCCACCGACTTGATGAGGTCGAGCGCGCGCTCCGGCCGTCCCAGGCCCCGCTCGCAGTCGGCCATGACCGGCAGGTAGGCGTCGCCTCCCGCGCCCAGGCGGCGCGCGGCGCGCAGCTCCGCCAGGGCCTCGGCCCACTCCCCCGCACGGTAGGCGGAGAGCCCCGCGGCCTCGCGCACGATGCCGACGCGTGACGCCAACCGCCGGGCGGCCTTGGCGTGGCGGTACGAGGTCTGCGGGTCGTCCTCGGAGAGGCGTCCCGCCATCACCAGGTGCCGGGACACGCGGCTCGCGAGGTCTTTCGGCAGGGAACGCAGCTCCGCGCGCACTTCAGCGGCGAGCTCGTTGCCCTTGACGTCCTCCGGCACGGGGGGCTCGTCGTACTTGGGCGCCTGGTCCTGCCGCTGAGCGGCGGTCTCACGACGGGCGAGCTTGTCGCGCTTGTGGCGGGACAAGCCGACGGGCTTTCGCCCGGGCTTGCGCTGCGGACCGGCTGCGCCGCGCCGCCTGTCGGCCGCGCGGTCACGGTCGTGGCCGCGGTCCTCGAATCGGTCCTTGCCGCGGGTGTCGAGGTGCCGGGACGCTGCGGGTCGATGCGTACGGCGCTCGTCCTGTCCTTTGCCGGAGCCGGCACCGCGGCGCTCGGTTCGTTTGTCGCCCGCAGGCCGACGACGGTCCTCTGAGCGCTTGAACGGACGATCCTTTCGACGTTCGTCGCGTTTCCCCTGGGGCCGGTTCTGGCGGTCGCGCACCGTGCGGTTCCGCCGGTCTCTGTCACGGCCTTTCCGGCCGGTGTCTTTCCGTGAGGTTGGGCCGCTGTTGCGCTGTCCCGATCCCTCGGTGCCGCGAGGGCTGTCCTCACGACCGGCAGGCGTTCCCGGTTCCCGGTTCCTTCCCTGCCGTTCGTCGCGCCGCTCGCGGTCGTGACCGCCGCGGCCGTCCTCTTCCGCGCTCATCCCGTCCGTCACAGTTCTCGATGTCGGTTGGACCTCGCATTCTATTTTGGCAGGTCCAGACATGCGTCGAGGGCCGCCCCGTCACCGAGGCGGCCCTCGACCGAAAATATGTGTCCGGCGGCGTCCTACTCTCCCACACAGTCACCCATGCAGTACCATCGGCGCTGAAGGGCTTAACTACCGGGTTCGGAATGGGACCGGGTGTTTCCCCTTCGCCATAACCACCGGACAAACCTACAAAACCTGTTGTCAACAACGGGTTCCCGTTTGCTCCCCGAGAACCACACAGGGACGCGAACACCAACAGCAGCCATGTGTGTCAAGCCACTCGGCCTATTAGTACCGGTCCACTCCACCAGTCACCTGGCTTCCATGCCCGGCCTATCAACCCAGTCATCTCCTGGAGGCCTTACCCCCAAGACCAAAGCCCTGGGG